>CAWKZI010000023.1:0-12623 GCA_963854365.1 Gammaproteobacteria bacterium | reverse complement strand
AGACTTATCCGAACGAGGTTCACTAGTATATGAACCCAAGTGTTAAAATGCCCACTAAAATATTAATAATCATGAATACTGACGATGTTCGAGACATTACTTTCCACAGTTGTGGCCCTTTATAGGCGGCACGTATCCCAATAATAAGAATAACCGTATAGGCAATCATTATCGCAACGAACGCCATATAGCGAATCCATTGCTCGCTATCTACTGCCGCACTTCCTAGGAAAAAATACAAACCGGCGCCCGCAAAATACAGCCCCCAATAGGTAATTGCTAATCCGTATTCACCAGCAAAAAGTCTGCTCGCAAAGGATTTCTCAGTACCCTCAGATCCTGGCTCGGTAATTTCTGCTTCTTCAGCTTTTGTCGATTCCACTTATATCATATCCATCATTCTTAACTGGCCTGACGGTTTCATTTTGAGGAGCTTTCTCTACAGGTTAATTAGGGCACGACTTTTATACTCGGCCGGATAGTCATCTAGACTCTAGTCTAACTTACCCCAGCCATATCTGGAAATGGTGCAGTGTATACCCATTCGGCATCCTCCTCTTGCGCCCCTTAATATGAGCGACAATTTGTAACAATCCCTCACCGCTGCATTCTCTATAATCTACCGAATAAGCAATTTTGGAACGAAAAACAGCAGATATTTGATCTTCTTTAATGCACGCCCACTCTCTCTCATGCGGAATCAAGAATAGTATGAATTATGCTATAAAATCCCGACCTTACTCTTTCTCTTGGTCGATATGTTTTGGGCTTATATCTGCAGCGATCAGCTTTGCTATTTCTGCGCAAGACAATGTTGGTGAGGACTCTACGGTAGTTTATCAAGCCGATTACTTTACTGAATTTAATCCAATTACAGCTCAGGATATGGTAGATCGTATTCCTGGCATTGGCACTACGACGGGAGGAGGAAATTTTAATGGAGGCCCTCCAATAGGGTTTTCTGGTGGAGGTGGATCAAGGAGGTCCCCCTCAAGCGGCGGGCGCGGGCTTGGTAGTGGTAGAAGTGGTGGTAATGAAATTCTCATCAATGGAAAACGCACTGCAGGCAAAAATAATCAAACTAGTGGGCAGTTAGATCGAATAACTGCCGATCAAGTGAATTACATTGAGATAATTCGTGGGACTTCGGGCGAGTTAGATGTTCGTGGCAGCGGCCAAGTCGTAAACATTGTCTTGTTTGAGGAGTTGTCTAATACAAGTATTTCCTATGATGTGAACATGGATCGTTACCTTGATCATACTGTTGAGCCTGGAGGGTCGCTTTCACTAAGCGGCCAATCGGGCGCCTTAGGTTATGTGCTTAATGGTTCTCTTACTCCAGGTTATGATCATAATGTAAGTAAAGAGAACAGCATTCTCGGTGACTTTTCTCCAAATGATTTGATCAGAGAAGAGAGAATCAGGGAGCAAGATAATTATGAGTTGAGTGCAAATTTAAATTATGAATTTACGCCAAACAGCACGGCTCGTTTTAACGCATTGTTTGCTGAAAATGACAACTCTACTGAGGTCATGCGTCACACGAATGATTTAAAAGTTGCACCAAATTTGTTGTCTAGAGAGCGAGAAGATATTCCTAGCGAGCAAGATAATTGGGAGATTGGTGGCGATTATGAATTCATTAGATCGAATGGGGGCCGATTCAAAATTCTTTTTATCAACAATGAAAGCAACCGAGCCTCTATACGGGAGCGCTTCGATGTTGTTAGCGATAACAGTGAAAAGAAAAACTTATTTTTAGACACCGCAAGCACGACTCGAGAGCGCATTATCCGATCTTCTTATACATTTAATATTTTCGAAAGCCAAGATATTGAATTAGGAGCAGAAAGAGCTCAAACAATTCTTGATTCTAATCTAGCTCTAGGAATTAGTGGCATCAATGGAGCACCTTCAGTCGCCTTGGGAGGGCTTATTCCTGTTGCTGTTTCTAATGCCAATTCGAGTGTTGAAGAAATTCGCTATGAACCATTCGCGATTCATAATTGGATTATCAATACCAAGATGTCTTTAGAAACCACGTTGTTATATGAGTCTTCTGAAATTTCCCAAACAGGTGATGTATCAAATAAGCGAGATTTTAATTTTCTAAAGCCTAAAATCGATTTTCGCTATGATGTGACACCACAATTACAATTGCGAGGTACCATTGAAAAAGTTGTAAATCAGCTAAGCTTTGCTGACTTCGTCGCAGCTAATGATGAAGAGGATGATGATTCAAATACTCTGGCAGGGAATGCTAATCTAAGACAAGAATGGCTCTGGAAATACGATCTAAATGCAGAATATCGTTTGCCTAATGATGTAGGTGTAGTGAGCGGCAATCTTTATTACCACGAGCACCATGACGTGATCGAACGGATCGACGTTTCTCCACATAAAGACAGCGTGCAATCAGCGAATGGCAATATTGGTGATGGAGAGATGTATGGTATTAGATTGAATGCAAGCATCCGTATGAGAATGATTGACATGCCAAATCTCTTGTTAACCTCAAGTTTAACAGTTCAAAAATCTACTATTACCGACCCATTCCTGCTAGTAGATCGTCGATTTCAGTTCGATGCTCGCGGGTTTAATTCTATGGGTTTTCGTCATGATATCCTTCGTTGGAATTTTAACTGGGGTGCTCAGTGGTTGAACCGACATGACGGCAATAATAAGCGTTATGACGTTGATGATATTGAGTTGGTCGCTGGAGATCCTCGACTAATGCTGTTTGGTGAGTATAAAGATCGAAGGGGAATTACTTACCGATTGGACGTCAGTGGAGCTTTAAATGGCTTAGGTTGTCGAGAGCGACAGCGATTTGTTGGGCGAATTTCTGAAGGAATTTTGGAAGAGGTAGAAGATCGCTGCTCTAATTCTGGCAGAGTATTAACATTTAAGGTAACAGGAACGTTCTAAGGTTGATCTAGTAGTTATGTGGAATTCTTATGATTATGCGATGCTTGGAAGCATTGCTCGTCGTGATTGACCCTAAACCGTTCACTGCAGGAACTCTGCTCAAATATATCAGTTAACTGTCTCACTCCTGCTGGCTGTTTTATATTTACCTCCCCATCAAACCTTTGATAGCGGCAGGGATGTCTGCAGGGAATACAATGAATTTTGAGTTGTCGGAATCTGATAGGCTTTGCAAAGAGCTAATGTATTTCTCACCCAATAAGTAAACTACGGGCATTTCTTTCTCTCCAATAGCTTCAGTGACGAGACTAATCGCTTTTTTACTGGCTTCAGCAAGCACTACTTGCGCCTCTGCTTGCCGTCTTGATGCTTCGAGTTCACCTTCTGCTTGCACAATTGCCGCCTGCTTATCACCATCGGCACGAGTTACAGTTGCTCGTCGAGCTCGCTCTGCCGCCGCCTGTTCTTCCATGGCCTGCTGCATGGTGCCTGATGGAGTAATATCTTGGATTTCCACTGTCTTTAGAGTGATGCCCCAGTCGGAGATATCATCTGAGATCGCAGCTTTTAGTTTGGCTTTAATATGATCGCGTGAAGAAAGCGCATCATCCAAACTCATTTCTCCGACGATCGAACGCAACGAAGTCTGCACTAGTGTCTGAATCGCCAAGACGTAATTTTCAACTCCATAGACAGCCTTTTCTGGCGAAACAATATTGATATAGGCCACAGCATTGGTCATTAAAACAGCATTGTCTTTAGTGATGACTTCCTGAGAAGGAATGTCGAGAACGATGTCCTTAGTGGTTACTTTAAAGGCCACAGCATCAATATAGGGGATTATGAAGTTCAAGCCTGGTTTGAGAGAAACGCGGTATTTGCCTAGTCGCTGAACAACCCACTTATTTCCCTGAGGAACTTGTCGGACGCCCTGTGCGACAGTAACGAATATAAAAACTAGCACGCCCATGGCTATGATTAGACCTGGATCTGGCATTGCATTACTCCTTTCCTTAATTATTAGCTTATGGCTATTATCGAATTATGATAAATAGTTAATTGCTTAAATCATTAACATTAAATTTTGAGGGCAGCTTATTGCATTTATACTTTAGTTACTATCAACGTGTTCCCCGATAAGTCTTGAACTCTAACTCTATCCCCGACAATTAAATTATCCTGTGAGATCATTAGCCATTCGTCTGATCCAAGTAGCGGTGCTGGAAATCTAACTTTACCTCGTTTGTCGCCAGCGGGAGTGGCTAACACTTGACCAATTTCTCCTATTAATGCTTCTCTGGACAAGCCGGCTTTCGTTCGGTCTTCATTGAGCGGTTTAATAAACTTAAACCAGCCAAAAGCGAAGGTGCAAGAAGAGATAGTCCAAATAATGACTTGAGCAACGACTGTAGCATTAGGAGCTACTATTAAAAGAAGTCCAACAACTACTGCAGCGGCTCCAAACCAAAAAATGAAGAAGGAACCGATGAATATCTCAATGACCATGAGGGCCAAACCAAGAACAATCCAGTGCCAGTAAAGAAGTGAAAAATCCATGATTCGTCTCTCTGAATTCGATAGGTCTATAGTGATCTGTTTACGTTGTTTAGTACATATATAAAGAGGAAAAATCCCGATTTCCCATCTTAAATCTCCAGAGAACGACCGGTGCTATCCCCAACAGTGTATTCGCACTTAACCCATGCCAGAATATTCACCTTAATTTAGGGGACTTAATAGTGTCGACCCAAGTAGATTCATTGATTCAGCTAAGCGAAAGTGGCCCGATCTTGCATTTTTCTCCAGCCAATGGTTATCCATCTATGGCCTATCGAGCAATGCTAGAACCATTCAAGGAATCAAATATGGTCGTCGCGAGTGTTCATCGTCCGCTTTGGCAGCCTGAGGTTAAGCCGGAGAGTGTGGCAAGTTGGGAAGTTTTTGCTGAAGATATTATCAATGCAGCGGAAAAATTTAATTCATCCATGACGAGTATTGGTCATTCTATGGGGGCCTCCGCTCTATTAATTGCCGCAAGTAGGCGACCAGAGCTTTTTCGGTCTCTTATATTAATAGAGCCTGTTCTGGTGCCGAGGGCAGCAGTCTTGATGCTAAGATTGTTTAGTGGCTTATTTCCTAACAAGATTCCTTTGGTTGGAAAAACGTTGGCTCGCGTGGATCAGTGGCCAAGTAAGAAAGCTGCTTTTGATCACTTTCGACCGAAATATGTCTTTGAGAATATTAGGGATAAAGAATTATGGGACTACGTAAATCATGGTGTGATGGAAAGACCAGATGGGTCTTGTAAGCTCGTTTTTAGCAAAGCTTGGGAGGCGCGTTGTTATACACTAGTTTATGATTTATGGCCTATTATTGCGCGAGTAAAGGTGCCGGTTTTGGTTGTAAGAGGAAAGAATTCAAATACACTTTCACCTTCCATGTGGCAAAAATTAGAAAAATTGTCGCCGCAATTTGAGCGCAAAGAAATTGCTGGGGCAGGTCACTTACTACCATTCGAGCAGCCAGAAACGATGGTTTCCGAAATTCAGAATTGGTTAGATAATCATTAACTGACTTTTGAGTGCTGAAAAGTTCTTACTACTAGATTAACTAAAAAGTATTCAGAGCCAACATTTTAGCTTCTTGCTCATTCTCCGCTGAATAATTCACAATCATATCTGGAGTAACCGGGACTCTATTGAACAAGTGCCCGTCCAGTGCGTCGGAAATAGCGCTGGTTAGTGCTGCAACGGCACAACCTTGGGATGGCTCTCCAACACCTCGCCCGCCGGCAGGATTGTAGGGGTCTGCGATATCAACACCTGCATTTTGCATGGTTGCTGGGACATCCAAGAAAGTAGGAAGTTTTGCTTGATAGAAACCGACGTTTGCCGGTAAACCATTTTGTGGATCGTAGACGTGGCGCTCAGTTGCAGCCATTCCAATTCCCCATACTGCTCCACCATTAATCTGTTGTGACAAGCCTTGTGGGTGGATTACAGTACCGCAATCAGATACGGCAACATAATCTAGTACTTCGAATTTTCCAGTCTCGAGATCAATTTCAATTTCTGTCATGCCAACAGTTAAGCCTGGAGCGATTCCGCGCTTGGGTAGGTTGTCCTTAGCAACACCAATTAGCCCTGACCCTGCTAAACCTTGAACAGCTCGTTGGGTAATCGGATGAATATCATCCGGGTATTCTTCGCCGTTATATTTTCCGCCAAGTTCCACTGCTTTCGTTGCTGCTTGTCCGTAACTCATACCCTTGGTGCTGTCATCTGTACGAAAAACACGTTCATCAGCAATACTATAATCAGCTACCGAACCACCGAATTCCATTGCTGCAATTTCTTTTAGCTTATTAACGGCATCTTCAGCTGCGACCCAGCTAGTTCTGGTGTGAGTAAATATGGTATTGCTGCCTCCTTGTACCGAACTATGGGGCAGGTGTTGTTCAGTGTTACCTCTCAGTATTTCGCAGTTATCCCAGTTACACTGCAGCACTTCCGCTGCCGCCCGCGTTGTATCAGCATAGGAATAAGTTCCTAAATTTCCAACACCGCTGTGGAGGAATATTTTACCGGTTGGATCTATGCGTACTAAGCCGTCGTAGCCGCTACCACCTGCTGAGTGATATCCGAGACCAACTCCTAGGCCACGGACTTTATTGCCGTTTCGTGAGCGTGTCTGGCTTTCACGTTCCGTCCAATTGAACATTGCTGATGCCATATCAATGGCTTCAGCAAGAAAAGCACTGGTAAGCGGCCCTTGGGTTTCGTAGACAGGGGACTCGCTATGGGGTGCATTGATCTTGCGGAATTCAGCTCTATCCATACCGAGTTGTCGGGCTGACTTGTCCATGATGGGTGCAATAGCAGCCGACATTTCATTCTGCCCAGGCCCTCGTTGAGCTCCTCGAGGGGCCGTGTTTGTGAACACTGGAATGTTTCTCAAGCGCATTGCGCTAGGCGTATAAACTACGGAAAGATGTTGAGCTGATGAAGACGCACTATTGCGGCCAGTGGGCCCGCCATCACTTATGATTATGACGTCGATCGCCGCTACAGTGCCGTCAGTTCTCACACCTGTTTTTATCCAGCCCTGCATGCCTGGGCGGCCCACTCCGATGTAGTACTCTTCTTCACGAGTAATTCGAAGTTGTAAAGGTCGATTGAGTAGGCGGGCAAAATGTCCACAGACACCCATTATCGGATACGAGGATCCCTTAGAGCCGAATCCCCCACCAGTATATTCAGAGATAATACAAAGATTTTCGGGTTCTATGCCCAACATTGAAGCCAAACCTTCATCTACAGCACTCTGGCTCTGAGTGGATGCATAGAAATAACACTTACCATTTTCCCAGTTGGCCATTGCGCTACGTGGTTCCATGCAATGGTGGGGTGTGCCAGCCGTTACGAATGACTCTTCAACGATTATGTCGCTTTCTGCGAACGCAGCATCTAGTTCGCCGTAGGTCCAGCCATCGGCAAAGTCTACATTTTGTGGTTCCTCACCGTTGCGCAGGCGCTCAATTTCGATGGCTGGCCATTTAATCGTGCCAAAGCCTCCTCGAATGGTGGCATTTTCGTCTTCTAGAGTGTTCGTTTGTTGAAGAACATTGCCGTCAGGGTAGGCATTGGGCCCGCCTTCGGTAAGGCTTTCCAATGGATCTGTAACAAACGCACGGTATTCGTATTCGACATGAACAGCATCAAGTGCGTTCTCAGCAATAGCATCAGATATTGCGGCGACTGCCAAGATCGGTTGACCAACATAAGTAATGTCGCTCGACGCCAGCATCGGATCCGCCGGGGCGGAGGACGGAGGTAGATCATCGGCAGTAATAACTCCCAAAACGCCATCCATTCTAAGTGCAGCTGAAACGTCAATTGAACGGATGCTACCACTTGGCAATGGGCTAGTTAGGAGTCGTGCATACACGAGTCCCTCTGGCTGAAAATCTTCAACGTATTTGGCATCGCCAGTTACTTTGCCTTCAACATCGGGTGGAGTGAAGTCTTTTCCAAGATGCATGAATGTCATGACAACAACTCCGAGGCGCGCATAACGCCGTTAAGATAATGATCATAAGCTCCGCAGCGACAAAGGTTTCCTGCAAGTGCCTGTCTGGCTTCTTCGCGAGTAGGGTTGGGGTTGGCACGTAGTAGCGCAGTTGCGGACATCACCTGCCCCGGCGTGCAGAACCCGCACTGTGGTGAAAGCTCTTCAATGAATCCCTGTTGTACGGCACTGAGAGTTCCGTCAGCTGCACGCAATCCTTCAACAGTGCTAATGTTGTATTGTTTTATTGTGTGGGTGAGAACGGAACAGGAGTAGTTGGGAACATCGTCCAAGAGCACCGTACAAGCGCCGCATTCGCCACGATTACAGGCAACTTTTAAGCCGGTTAAGCCGAGCTTATTGCGTAGTGTGAATGCCAAAGTTTCTGTTGGTGCGACATCAACGAGTCGGCTGCGACCATTAATATTCAGCGATAACAACCTCTCTGTCGCCGCATTGGATCTGGATTGTGCCGAGGAGAGGTAGACCCCAGCGCCGGACGCTGCGGCAGCACTAGAGAAGATCACGCCCTTAATAAATCTTCGACGAGTTAATTGAAGGCTCACGGTTCGGGTACTCCCAACGTAGGGTTTGATAATTAGATTTGAATTACAAAGTGCTCTAGCGCGATGAATGGCTGGATGCTCTAAGCGTCTTTATTTCGGAAAGGAATAAGCTACTCGTGAGGCTGTGAAAAAGCAATGACAATCGCTTTTGATCCCATCTGCAGAGAACAGCTATCAAGCAGGGCGTAATCTTCAAAACCCTGTTATTCAGGCTTTTGGTGGAAACACCCGCAACAAATTCCAGATTATGGTGGCAGTTTAGGTGATGAAGTGGAACTGGAGACTGAATTTCCCTGGAAACTACGAATGGTGATAGCAGTATTTTGAGTGTCGGTAATTAATAATCGATTCATTAGTAGCTGTAGATCAATCTACAAGCATGCAATGCGGTTAGGTGAGAAAGTGAATTGAAGTAGACCGCTCTCACTGCTTGGCTGGCATATAAAGCTAGAGATTGAAAATCCAAACTTCAGGGTTTTTATGCTCAATTACAATTGACTTTCAATTCTCAAACCCAAGTCTTCCGAATTAATTGGTCAGGAATATTGTCAGCGATTTGCGCGTGCAGTTGTGGCAACTTAGACCAATGCAGGCCCTGCTTGTGATGGTGGGCAGTGTGGTATCCAAGGTTGCCGGTGAACATGTTGTACCAGCGATTCAAATTGTTAAATGAAGCTTCGAAGTGATTATCAGTATTTAACCCGGCGTGATGTTCGTAGGTAGCCCAGGCCGTCATAAACAATCCCATAATCATCGGTAAAATAAATAGCAACAGCGCGGGAACAGGTTTGTAGAATGTAAATGCTGCAATTATGGCGAAAGTGATGAGGGAATAGACTAGGAAATCTTTTTTGTCTTTAGGGAAATATTTTCCTACTTTATAACCTCGGTAGTAAGCGGTAAGCGTAATGATCACGCTGTATTCAAATTCCCCCATTTTTGAGCCATCTTTGCGTGTCCAGCGACTCTCGTCTTTTGTTTGATCCAGATAGTTGTGATGATGGCCATGTACATGATGCAATACCCAGAGATTAGTGGTGACGCCTGTGTGTAGGGCGTAAAAGAATTCGAGTACTCGATTGAGTGAGGTCTGCTTGAATGTCGGAGCGTGTTGGTGATGGTGATTCCAAGCACAAATCTGTGATTTTGGAATAATCATCAGATAGAAATAAATTCCCAGCAAATAAGGATTTTCTACGAGGAAAAAGAGGCTGAAGTCCAAGGCGCTTAATAGCAAGATTAGAGAGACCGGAATTTGGTCTGCAGAATTCTTTAAAAACATGATGAAGCTATTTACCTGTAACTACTGAAATAATGCAGCGCAGATTATCATATGAAAATGACGAGGTCAGGCGTTTATCAGAAATTGTTAGAACTACTCGTAGCGTAAGGCATCAATTGGATCTAATTTTGCTGCTTTTGCTGCAGGCAAGATACCGAATAGAACACCAACAAAGCCGGAGAATCCAAGAGCTAAAGCGATAGACCATAGTGGAATACTTGGTGGAGGAAAGTCTGGAATATTGTTAGCTATTAATATGCCTAACCCATAGCCTGTCGCTAATCCGACTAGACCGCCTAAGAGAGATAGTAATAGAGCTTCAATCAAAAATTGCATGAGAATATGATGGCTCTTTGCACCAATCGCTTTGCATATCCCAATTTCTCTCGTGCGTTCAGTAACTGAGACCAGCATTATATTCATAATACCGATTCCTCCCACGAGCAATGAGATACTTACAATTCCGCCAATGACCATAGTCAATGTGCCAAGAATCTGATCAAATTGCTCCATTAATTGTTCCGCAGTTTGGATTCGAAAATCGTCATCCTCATTACTATTTAAGTCATGTGCGTTGCGTAATAGAGTTGTTAATTGTGAAATTACTACGTCTGGATTGGCCGTTGGGGTGAGGCTGAGTTGTATACCAATATCAGTTTGTGCCTGATTCCCTAGAATACTAACCATAGTGGAGTAAGGGACCAGTACAACGTTGTCGCGACTCTGTCCCATAACATCACCCAAAGGTTCGAGCAAACCAACAATCTTGAACCATTCTCCGCTAAGTTCCACATACTCATTAATTGGGTTTTCGGGGAGGTTTAAATTCTCTCTAACATCCTCTCCTATTACCGCTATGCGGCGCCGAGTCAGGTTATCAGATTGGGCAAGAAATCGGCCGATTTGCGTATAGGATTGGGAGACATCTTGATAAGCGTAAGTGGTCCCCATAATTAAACTATAAGCGGTTTGCGGACCATATTTGATCTGGCTTGATCTATTCGCCTCGAGAACCGGAGTGATTGATGCGATTCCTTCTCCTCGTTTCTCTATTAATTCCAGGTCAGCTGGCGTAAGCCGAGACCGAATTCCCTTCATTAAATCTTCAAATGGAGTGTAGGACTGAATCGTTAAACTATTAGAGCCTAGTGAGGCGAAAGAGTCTCCGATAAAAGCGCTCATTCCGCCTGTTACAGAAACAACGGCAATAACACTGGCGACACCTATGATGATTCCTAGGGTAGTTAAAAAACTTCGTAAACGGTTTGCAAAAATAGCTGCAAGAGCTGAACGAAAGCTTTCTAAGAATGCAAAAAACATTAGACAGCGACCCTCATAGAGTCTTTTCCAGTCCTGCTATCATTAAATACCTTGCCGTCTTTCATCTCCACAATTCGGTGGCAATGCTGTGCTATTTCGTTTTCATGTGTTACGACGATTAAAGTGTGACCTTCTTTATGCAATTCATCAAATAACTGCATAATTTCGACTGTCGTTCGGGAATCAAGGTTTCCAGTTGGTTCATCGGCTAACAGAATAGAAGGGTGTGTAACCAGAGCACGTGCTATTGCAACACGCTGTCGCTGACCTCCGGAAAGTTGGTTTGGTAGGTGGTCTATCCTATCTGTAAGTCCGACTCGAGATAATGCTTCCATGGCCATTTGTTTACGTTGACGAAACCCAATGTTTCTATATATGAGCGGTTGCATCACGTTGCTAAGCGCATTCGCTCGTGGTAATAAATTGAAGCTCTGAAAGATGAATCCAATTTCTAAGTTTCGAATCTGTGAGAGTTCGTTCTGGTTAAGTGCTTCAACGTTTTTATCATTTAGTAGATATTGTCCTGACGTTGGTTTATCGAGACAGCCAAGAATATTAAGCATCGTTGACTTACCTGAGCCGGAAGAGCCAATAAAGGCAAGATAGTCGTTTTTTTTGACTGTGATATCAATGCCGTCGAGTGCCTTCACTACTTGAGAGCCCATTTCGTAATATTTGGTGATGCCGGTGAGACTAATGAGTGCCATATAAGCGTTCCATAGAGAGTAGGTCTAGTTACCGATAAACATTGACCCTGGACGTTCAAAGTCAGACCGTGATGACCTAGCTTCTCTGCCGGCGCGGTCTGTATTGAGCAGATCCCCATCAATCAAATTTCGAAGTTCTTTGTTCGGTCCAACAATAATCTCAATATCATCATCTACTACACTAATCAGCTCTTGATATTCGTCATCGGATAGCCCGACTTCAATTCTGGTCTTTCGTGCTACACCGCCGTCATTAACGAATATATAATATTCGCTGCGAAGTTCTGCTCTATCTTCTTCGAATATGACTGCTTCAATTGGAATCGCTGTTACGCTTTGTTCTTGTTGAGTGAATATTTCTGCTCTACAAGACATGCCTGGTCGAAGGACGACATCGCCTTGATCTGCAATATCAATCTTTACGACGAAACTTAAACCAGTTCTCCCTTGCGCAATTTTAGCGGTATTCGCTATGAATCGCACGACGCCTTGCATGGGTTGATCAGGATAAGCTATTGCTACTATCTCCGCCCTTTGTCCTATTTCGATATTAGCGATATCTGCCTCGTCGACAAGCACTTCAGTATAAATGCTTTCTGGATTGGCGATGGTCATGAGCGATGATCCAGGAATATTCGTTGAGCTCGCTATTGCGGTTTCTCCAACCTTTATATCGAGGCTAGTGACTATGCCGTCAATGGGGGAAATGATTTGCGTTTTTGAAAGGTTGTCTAACACTTGATCAAGTTGAGC
>CAWKZI010000022.1:0-12624 GCA_963854365.1 Gammaproteobacteria bacterium | reverse complement strand
CATGAAAAACACACAACTAAGCAGTGTTGAAGCTATATCACTTGAATTCAAAATCTACACTGCTTCTCTTCGTTGCTTACAACCATAAATGTGAAAATTATTGTGGCGAAAATTCCCGCCAGACCAATTAAGGTCTCACACGAACATACTTTTGTAATTTTTGCGTACTGGGTTCTCCACCATACACGTTTCCTTCAGCATCCACTGAGACAAACTCAGCTCCGTTGCCTACTGTACTGCGAGGATCACCCTGCGGTAATTGAATGAAATGATCAACCCAACCGAGATGGGCATCACCAATACGAATTCCCATTTCCCAACCCGGGTTTTGCACATCATCAGACTCTGAGTCTGCTACGTAGATATTGTCATGACCATCAAAAAAGATTCCACTTGGACGACCAAACTGGGTCCACATGGCGAGGAAATTCCCTTCTTGATCGAACAACTGCAAACGATTGTTTGAACGGTCACCGACAAAAATTCGACCACGTTGATCAATGGCGATGGTGTGTAGTACGCGAAACTCGCCCGGACCATAACCAGTTTTTCCCCATTCTTTAACCAAGTTTCCATTTCGATCGAATTTTGCTACCCGACTATTGCCATTTTCGTAATGACCATCTGCGATAAATACATTGCCATTATCACCCACGACCACATCTGCCGGTGAAGTAAAATGATTAGCCCCATTACCAGACTCCCCGGGAGTGCCTAATGTCATTAATACGTCACCAGTTGGAGAAAACTTAACCACGATGTGGCCACGCTCATCGCCGTCAGGAATTCTCCCGCTATTTACGGCATCAGTTACCCAAACATTGCCATCGGGATCAACATCGATACCGTGCGGCCAAATAAACATGCCTCCACCAAAACTCTCGACTACTTCTCCTGCCAAATTGAATTTGATGACCGAGTCTAAATTCGAATCAACACATTCATCACCAAATCGGTCAGGAGCTATTGCATCACAACGGATAACCGCCCAAACGTGGGCACCATCAGGATCGACATCGGTATCACCTACGGCACCAAAAGTTCTGCCATCGGGTAATTGTGCCCATGGCGTTACCGAAGCGAAAGGATTCGAATAGGCCTGAGCATTTACAGTGCCACTAAAAAAAATGGCAGACAGCGTTACGGATATAAAAGACATAGCAAGTTTGGAAATTCTCATGGATAACTCTCCTCTTTATTTTTTTACTCTGGAGTCTATGGTGTTTCTTCTAAGTTGATAATCACACCAGCCAGTCAAATAGGCAAGAACGATTTGGTGTTTAACGCTTATAATCATTGGGCTGGGAAAGATTTAAAGAGATTAAAGCGGCCCGACCTCTCAATCAAAGTGCTTTTGAAGAGAGTGCGTAAACAAGCGCACTTTGTGGCGAGATGTGAGCTTTCCTGATAAATAAAAACACTATGGATATCAATGGCTCGCCAATTATTTTCCCCGGCAATAATATCAAGATCTATAGTATTGCAGACCGAGCAATTGTATTCTCGTTTACTCAAATTTAATTAGACAGAGTTAGCAAAAATGCTCCTGCAATGGAAAATTGGGAAAGTCACTATTACTCGTATCTTAGAGATCGAATTAAAAGTTGCCTACTATGAAAAATATCCCTTCATGCGGAAGGCTCGCCCAGAAGCCTTAGCTGCGATTCCGTGGCTGAGTCCAAATTTCGTTACTGAGGATGGTGAATTAATCATCTCCATTCATGCGCTCTTAGTGCAAACGCCAAAACTAAATTTGTTGGTAGATACCTGCGTTGGTAATGATAAATCTCGAGCTATTACCGGCAACGAAGCACTGCACACGGATTTCTTAAAAGATCTGGAAGCCGCCGGATGTCCGAGAGAAAAAATTGATGCAGTAGTTTGTACCCATTTGCATGTCGACCACGTCGGCTGGAATACGATGAAAATTGGCGACAATTGGATTCCTACATTTCCAAACGCCCGCTATCTGATTGGGCGAATCGAATATGATTACTGGTCGCGAAGCGATGCTGATGATCAAAATTCCGTAATGCTAGATTCTGTAACTCCGATTTTTGAAGCGGGGCTCGCAGACCTGGTGGATTTTAATCATGTCATCAGCCCCGAAATTCGCCTAATTCCAACAACAGGACATACGCCTGGTCACGTCAGTGTGATTATTGAATCTCGGGGAGAAAAAGCGCTTATCACTGGCGATAGTATCCACCACCCCTGCCAAATTGCACAACCGCACTGGACAGTTAGTTTTGATGAGGACAGTGATGCAGCACAGCAATGCAGAAAAACTTTGTTAGCGGATGTCAGCGATACGAATACGCTGATAATTGGCACTCATTTCGCAAGCCCCACTGCAGGAAAAGTGATTAGCGATGGCGAAACTTACAAATTAATATTCTGAAGAACTCACTCAATTTGGCACAGTAGGAGAACGGTAGTTATAAACTCCGGTAAAGAAAAAACCATAAACAAATAACACTACTGAAATTATCATTGCTGGGATAAGCGCATTTAGAGTACCGAATCTCTCAATAATTAGACCCAACATCAGCGCTCCGATTGGCGCACTCCCTAACAAACCCAGACTATAAACTGATAGAATTCTAGCTCGGAATTCTACTGTCGCAGATTCCTGCACGATGGATCGAGAAAGAGTCATCGTTACACCCATATTTAATCCCCAACCAACTGTTGCCAGCACCATCAACCAAAAGCTTGGCTGGATCCACATGACTCCTAAAATCACCATACGAGATAACTGCATTAACAAAAATACTCTGCCCGGTCGCAGTAAAGGCATTAGCCGGATCATTAGAAAATTGGAAAACGCTGCACTACCATAAAAAATTATCATCATCATGGATAATAAAAAAGCATCACCAGCATAGATCCGTTTAATAATGAAAGGGAATACCGTCATGAATGCACCGGCATTAAAAATACTCGAAATGAAATTTATTATTAAGGCCTGATAAATAACTTTGTTGTCATAGACTGCTTGGAGCCCCGCGGCGATAGTCTTCCACGTAGGAGCAGAATTTGAACTGTGATTAACCGGTTGCGGTTTAAGTCGGCGCACAGCGAGAGCCCCAAAACCAATACAGAAGGCTTGAAATGTAAGCACGGGAATCAACCCAAGTTCATCCATGGTTCCAGCAACGCTTAGGCCCAACATTTGCACCAAAAACCCTATGGCAGTTGTTGCTGATACTGCCTTTTGCACATTATTACCAACAATACCGTTTAGAATGGCTTGCTGTGCGGGGCTAGAATAGGCAACAACAACACTCATTCCCAATCCCCAAACCACGACTGACCAAATACTAAGCAGCTCGAAATTTATTATGACGATTAAGAAAATGGGGAGAACTGGTGCCAATGAATAGATCTGCATTAGCATCGCCCGAGTGTCACGCCCATCGGCTCTCGCACCACCCAACAACATCAGAAAGATTCCAGGAATTCCGCAGGCTGCTTGGATTATCCCCACTTGGCTAGCTGGAAGCTCTAAGATACCGATCAGAATCCAGCTCAATAGAAGCTGCTGCATCGCAAAAGCGATACCCGAAAATGAAGTGGAGCCAAGATAATCTCGAAACTCAGAGTTCTGTAAAATTCCAGGCAAACTCATCGAGGTTGAGCAACTATCAAGATGGACCGCCTAAATCAATTAAAACGTTGCAATCGGGTTCAAAGGTGAACCCATACCTTTCTCAATTCGTAAAGGCGCCGCAGTAAACATGAAATCATAGCGATCCAGCTCTTTAGCAGTTTCCGCTACGTCAGTAAAATCGAGATTGTCAAAAATTGAGACACCAAGAGAAACTAGAGCAAGACTATGCAGTGGTAAAAAAACACCCTCAATTCCACTTGGAGCAACATCGTTCCACATGTCATGACCAATCATAGCTACACCTCGATCTTTCAGAAAATAAGCGACATCAGCATGGTAGCCGGCAACACCATCGGATGTTGGCCATGCACCTAGAGCTTCTCTCCTCTTCCAACGACCGGTATGTAAAAGAATAATGTCGCCGGCCTCTACTTTGACTCCCTGAATCTCTTCAAGCTCAACAAGGTCTTCATAGTTAATAACAGTGCCAGGCTCCAGCCAACCATCCGCGGTTACCTTACCTGGCAGGAGTGTTGCGTCAAAGAGAATCCCCCGTGTCAGAATGCCATCTTTATGCGCCATGATACTGCCTCTCGGGCAGCCATCTGCGGCTTCAACATCTTCATATGGCACGCCATTGTAGCCCTTACCCTCATACATAATATGACAGTCTAAAGCATCAAGGTGACTATGAATGGTGCCGTGATAACTACCTGTATATTGATAGCGATCAGAAGCTCCTGTAGGACTCACTCGCAATACTTCCCGGTTTAACACAGCTGATGCATCCACTGCCGGTTCCTGATTAACATTATGAGCTAAGGAAACCGAAATACCTTCACGGACTAAAGCTGCAGCCTGTTTGCGTTTCTCCGGAGTTATAAAGTTCGCTGCACCCAGTTCATCATCATCTCCCCATCTTCCCCAATTAGACAATTCATCCATAGCACGATGAAAATCCGCTTCGGTTTCCATTGAAGGGTGATTCTGCGCGGAAGCAACTTGGATGCCATTAACAAACAGAATACATATACCTAGCTTGTAAACTAGTCGCGATATTATTTTCATTATCTTTTCCATTACTGCTCCGTGTTCTTTTTTTATAATTCTTATGAGATTCTTTAGTCTTAACCATCAAATTAATATTAGAAACCTTCAATCATTGTAGATTGATCTATTTAATCATCATTAAAGGCTCCACTTTCTTCCAACCTAGCTGCTCTCAACATAGAAGTCATTGAATAATTTCCTTCATGACAGGCATATTCATAAAGCAATTGATCATTTGCCATTCTCCGCAAAGGAATTTCAGCAGTGAAAGCTTGCGAATATATATTGGGGTCTGTAATCGTATATCGAAATAATAATTCATCTTCTGAAACAGCAGAGTACCTTTCTACAACCTCAAAAAATTCAGATGAAGGCATGGGTCGTATAGATTGCTCAAGTCTAAAATGTTTACTGTGAACGACAAGAGTATCTCCCTCATAGTAAGCTATAGAATCTCCCATCCATTTTCTTCCCTGCTTCAATAAATGCTTGCCTCCAAGACGAATAATCCTTACCAGGCTGAAATATTCTGAAAGTATTACTATATAATCTTTGTTCTGCACTATTTGTATATTTCGAGCCGGATTATCCCCTGCCGGATTTCCATTTGAACCACCGAGAACAAATATCAAGGGTAATTGCGCACCTGGACTTAAACAACGATCTAAGGGAGTTCGTATTTCAGGACCATCAAAATTACCAAACCCTTGGGAGCGATACTGAGAATAGATATCCTGCCAATCTGCTCGCAGGGGCATGCGGCCATCTTTTGGATCTATGATTAAAGAAGTTCTGTACTCTCCATTCACTTTAGCCACGGCTGTCGGCATAATTTCAAAATTACCATCTGCAGTATTATCCAAATCACCCCCTAACTGAGGTGCTGACCGGTTAGGATCGATAGGAGCCTGTCTGATCGCATCTCTTTCAAAGGCGTTATTAATTAAGGCCTCAGCTTCTTCCAAAGAGTAAGTCCGTTTGCCACCCAATGCTGACGGTCTTTGCAATGGCGTTTGGTAGGGGTTAGTCCAGTTTCCCTGCAAATCTGGGTAGCCCTCAGGAGTACGAGGTGCTCGCCAAATCTCAGAGCTTTCTTGGCTGTTTGCTTGAGTGGCCGTTTGAATGATTTCTTGAGTGGAGTACTGAGCAGAATCTTGAGCAGATTGCTGAGCGAACAATACGGATGACATTCCAAGAGTAAGCCCCAGAACTACCGCTACGTATGCCCAAACACCAAGTTGCCGACTGCGATGAATCGAAGGCTCTTGACCGTGATTGCTAACTGATTTCATTGTATCCATGCGTTAAGTTACCGATCAGAGCGACATAGATTCCTACAACTCATCAATAAAAAAATATCGAATTTTTACATCACGTAAGCGCTTAGCTTTACGATCTAAAATTACTGGACGAAACTTCATTTCTTTTACTGCTCGCCAAGCTGCTCTTCCAATACTGCGTTCAGCAGGCTCAACTTCGATAATTTTGTGGGATGACGGCTTACCCCTACTACTAAGGTTAAAGCTGATGTCAGCACGTTGCAGTGGTAGGTTTAGATTGAGCTGAGGGTTGTTACTAACCGGCAAAGCTGTAGAGCGTACTGATTTATTCCAGGCAGTAAATGAACCTACATGAGTAATCGACTCTTCGCTGTCATCAAAGCCTAATAAGGTCTGTGCTTGAAAAGTTTCTAGATCGGCAAAGTTAGTAAATATTTCCGGTAGTGGAATAGGCATAGGTCTACTGAAAACCGCATCGATTCGGGCCTTAGAAATACCCTTTTCCGTGAGCAATTCCTGCGCTTTGCGATAACGACGGATAGCCCTCCCCTCCTCCATGAGCATTTGAAAATCGGCGTAGTAGATATTGGCCATTGCCTGGGCTTCAAGGTCATTTTGGTCTTCAGCCAAGTCACTTAGATCGTCCATGAGATTTCGAGCTTCTCGAAGATAATCCACCCCTAGCAAATCACCGCGGTCGATAACCGGAATATACCGGCCGGGGCCAAAAAATGGGTCACGACCGGAAAATCTAGAACTGCTGCCTTTCTCTAAACGGAACCCACCATCTTCTCTAGCCACCCGATCTATAGCATCACCAGAGACCCCATCAGTAGCATTAAGCATTTGTACAAGATGATATTTATTAATCGCTGATTTATACAACCAAGGTGCAATAGCTAGATTATTATCACCATAAAAATCTTCAACAAAACTATCTAACTCGGCCATTAGATCCCTAGATTGCATAAATATTCTAGCCCGCCTACCCCTACCATCCAATGCGGTGCGCATAAGCAGCCAATGAATTTGATCATCTATTGCGTGCAGCAACTCAATCGAGGGTTGCCCATTTTCTAAGGGATATAAATTACGAATATGTCCCAATTGATCAGAAACTGCATCCCAGTTACCCAAAGCAATTTGAGTCGTTAAAATAGAGCGAATAATTGGCAGTACATCAGGATGCTGCAAGCCAAGTGTTGTTCGCACGACCTGCAACTGACGGTTCTGCAACTCTGCAACAGTTTCATAATCCTGCAGTTCCCACAGAACTCCGATCATTCCCATTAGAGGTTCCATTAGTCTGAGATCATAAGGACCCGCCTGGGATTCGAGATCCAGCAGCTGATTCTGGAATAGCTCCAATTTTGCTGCCTGATCGACTCCATTAGGGACCAAAATCTCCTCAGCGGAGAATGCTAATGACACTGACAAAACTGACAGGATTGAGAGTATTTTTGCTAATAAATTCTGGGGGTTCATGGATTCCACTATTCACTTCTCTTACTTCATTTCAGCGTTAAAATAGCGCAGAAGCACAGATTGGAACTATCATCTGACAATAACTTGATCTCTTGTGCTTGTCGATACAAACTAAGCAAATCGAGATAGCTACTCTCCGGCCCCAACTTTAAACATTATGAGAAAAGCGTTTAAATTTCAATTATTCCTCTTGTTTTCTATTCCCTCTATGCTTTCCGCGCAAATGGATCAGTCGGAGCTCTATGACATCGGCGGCGAATTCGCTTTCGTTCGCATCCAATACGACAGCTACTACGGCGGAGGATTTTACGGAGGCACTTGGCTCACAGACTTTCCTGCTGCTGATGAAAACTTCTTGCGTGGAGTTGCTCGACTCACCAATGTCAGAGTGATGTCTCAACCTATTGTGCTTCGATTTGACGATGAAGAGATTTTTGACTATCCCTTCCTTTATGCACTTGAGATGGGCCGCAACGGCGGACTCGCACTTTCTGCTAAGGAAATGGAGAATTTGAGAGAGTATTTGCTGCGCGGAGGCTTCTTACTAATTGATGACTTTTGGGGACAGGGACAATGGGATGCTTTTTACCAAGATTTTTCCCTACTATTTCCTGACAGAGAACTCATTGAGCTATCAGCAGAGCACGAAATCTACCATACCTTCTACGACATTGATGGCCCCCAAATGATTCCTGGTCGTGGTGGACGTCAGGGTTTTGGCCAAGCTGGAATAGATAATGCCAGCAACCATGCGATTCTCGATGATAATGGTCGAGTGATGGTATTAGTGAACTGGAATTCGGATATGGGAGACGGTTGGGAACATACCTACGACCAGTGGTACCCGACTCAATATGCTAATGCTGCTTACCGATTAGGTATTAACTACCTAATTTATTCATTAACTCACTAATAAGGAACCTATTCTCAATTACTCAAATTCTCGGCTAAGCGATAGAGAAATTCATAACTTTCATATAGCGATTTCTTCCGCAATCTCTCATCCTGTCCATGGATGCGCATATCGTTTCGATCAACAAAAAGCCCGGACACACCGTAAGTTGGAATTCCGGCTATACGCATTTTCGCACCATCGGTAGCTCCTGTAGACATGGTTGGCATTACAGTAGTTCCCGGCCACATCGCTTCAGTTACCGACTCAACTGCACCCAATAGTTCTTCTGTCAGCGGTGAAGGATGAGATACCCGACCACCACCACGATAAATCACTTCCAAAGAAGGGTTATCTACCACCCGAACCAATGTCCTCAGAACGGCCTGGGGGTCAGACCCTGGCAGCATTCTTACATTGACCGTAGCAACCGCAGACTGGGGTAAGGCATTCGATGCATGTCCTCCATCTAATAGCGTAGCCACAGCTGTCGTTCGTAACTGAGCATTAATCGCCGCTTCGCGACTCAAGCGTTCGAGCGAATCCTCAGGAATCGGTTCCTGCAGCAGCGCCCTAAAATCCTCTGCTCTTTGGCCAGTGTTAATTTCAGATTGTCGTTGAAAGCTGATTCGCATGACATCATTTAATTCCACCGGAAAATCGAAATCCCTTATTTTCAACAAAGCCTCTGCTAGATCATAAATTGCATTGTCATCCCTTGGCAGAGAGGAATGCCCTCCAGGGTTGCGTGCTGTTACCTGAAACGTCGCAAAGATCTTTTCTGCAATTTGAATCGTATTGGCAAGCGGCTCACCATTTTGTAATAAACCATAACCACCTTCGTTTATAGCTAATGCGCCCTGCATCAATCCTGGTTGGTTTTCTAACAACCAATTGATACCATTGCTGCCTCCGGATTCTTCATCAGATGTTAGCGCTACGATAATGTCCCGATTCGGCACAAATCCATTCCGTTTAAATCGAATCAGATTGGCAGTAAAAATTGCCGCCATCGCTTTGTCATCCAAAGTCCCACGTCCATAATAAAATTCCTCATCCTCATTGAGAACAAAGGGATCTAGATTCCAATCTTCTCTTTCTGCTTCAACCACATCTATATGCGCCATTAGTATAATAGGATCATGAACACCGGAACCGCGCAAACGAGCCACTAAATTTCCCTTATGTGGTAGAGCACCACCAATGAAAATATCCTCTTCTTTAAAGCCGGCTGCCTGAAACCACGCCGCCATGCCTTCTACCGCAATGGTATTGTTTTGTTCTGACATAGTAGTTTTGTATTCAACCAGCTCTTTGTAGATTTCATACAATAGTTGCTGATCATCACTTGGGATGGCTCTTTGGGCAATCACTGCAGCGGGCGTTAGCAGCATCAATACTATCGACAAGTTCAAGATAAGATGTTTTTTTAACATGCCAATGTTACCTGTTAATTAATAGTTAGCAGCTATTTAGTGTTGTTTGGATATAACATTTCATTATGCAAAATATGTCTAAACTCATAAGTTCAATTTAGGCTATAAAGTAAATTTAACTTCCCCACAATGTCTGATAAAAAGGCAAATTCAAATAAATTCGAGATAGATGTTAATTTGATCAAAGCATTCTTTATAAATATTCTTTTCGTGACAATTCCTCTAGTAAATCATTACGGGATGTTAATACTGCCGCTTGAAATCATAACAAAAATAAGGACAAGGCACTGTTAGCGGATAATTCTTCGCTGGTTTAGAAACGATCACTACCCTTTCCCTAATCACTTAGTCAGCATCATTTATGTTTATGAGAATGACGAAGTTTTGAGAAGAATAGAGATAAACAGTTATCTATTGCCTGGATTTTTAGGATTCAATAAAAAGGGCCAGTAGGCCCTTTTTTATTTATGCATTAAACTGTTGGGTTACTGCGCATCCATTTCCTGACGGCGGGCGCCTCCAAGTATTCCTATCAAACCATAGTTACCTTCGTGGCATGCATACTCATATAATTTGGTATCAGTAGCATTAAAAGCAATTTCACCACTCCATGACTCTGTATAGAAGACTGGGTCCTGAACTTCGAATTCGTAAAAAATCTGATTCTCCGAATCACGCGTGAACCTTTCAATGATTTTCCCTTCATCCGAGAGAGAAGCCATCGATCGTGATTTCTGTTGTGGATGCAAATTGATCGTCTCCACCACCAAGGTATCGCCGTCCCAATAACCAATAGAGTCTCCCATCCACGGCTCCCACTGCTCAGGACGGTGGTCGCCATTTATCGGAATAATCCGCGCGTCATGAACCATTTCTACGAGGATCATCACATAGTCATCAGTCTGCACAATCTGGTACATATTGTTGTAGAGAACACTGTTCATTGGCGGCCCACTAGTACTGCCAAACCCTATAAGGCATCGTTCTGCCAGAGGGGCACCTTCAGGACCTGCATAGCCAGAAAATTTTGCCCTGCCTTCACGGCGAAGCTGATTACCTTCGTCTGAATAGGGAATACGTCCATTTACCGGCTTAGTTATCCAGGACGTACGCATTTCACCCTTAACTGAGGTGAATCGAGTTCCCGGATCTACCCAGAAGGCATTATATCCACGGCCTGCTGGTAGATCTTTACCGTCAGGTAATTGGCCAGCTACCTGATTATCATCGGTGGCAGCACGAACGCTTGCTGGGTGGCTGAGAGTTAACTCATTGAGTTGATCATCTGATATTACCAGACCAATGTCATCATACCTACCAGAACGCTGCATCGAAGTTAAAGATGCATTGGTCCAATATCCTTGTAAATTTGGCTTACCTGAAGCTGTTCTTGGTGGCAAATAGCCATCTTGCGCCAGAGCCATCCCACTAAGAGCTAGTATGCCGAAGCCAATAATTCCAAGCTTAAGTAATCTATTAAGGCTAGTCATCGATTCATCTCTCTAAGTAATTCTTTATTTTCCCTATTTTTATTGCTATTTATTTCGCTGGATGATGCTTTACTAAGGCTTGAACTAATCTCCTTAAATACCATTCCAGGGGAATAAAGTAAGCGATTGAAAATAAACTACAAGTCGCCAAGAATCAAGGCATATCACTTGCCTCAGACTGAGCTTTTCTTGCACCAGCAAGACAAACATACATAATCGAGAGCCGAAATTACTATAAACAAGACCTCTCTCAAACTTCCCATACAACCAGTCAATCCCTTCTGTTTGAGTAACTACCATGGATCTGCCCCGGCAGCACTGTATTTAACAGAGGCTGGCCTGTTTTATTATTCAGTACACTCATGTAAGGTCACGCGCATATGGAAGGAAGCACTATGAGCAACGACAATAAAGACATGCTTGACACACAACACGAGCAAGATCATGTGTCGCGATAGGTATGATAACTATCATTGCGAGAGAAACTAATATCACGAATGGTGTTGATGCTTTGCTCCGAGAAGGCTAATTTCAAGTTCTCAACAGTAAGCCGCGGTTGCTTGCAAACTTTAATACAATTTGTTGACTGGTGAAGGACCGAATGATGCCCAGGTTCCTTGATGCACTGCACCGGAAATATCACCTCTAGCCCAGTCACAAACTCCATCCGGAAATATTCGATTCAACTCGGCGAATTGCTGGCGATCAAAACTTAATGCGTAGCCTGAAGGGTTGGCCCCTCGAAGATTGCAGCTAACGATATTATTCGCCAGCGGGCCTCCTGCAACGTGCCTTGGCGTTGGATACGCCGGGTAGAGTTGGCTGCACTCATTGCTTCCATCAAAAATTTGGTCCTGTTCAATCTTTAGGCGTTGATCACCATTATTATCCCAACAGGCATCAACTAAAGAAATGGGTTTATTAATAACCACTTTAGTAGCTCGATCAGACTCTTCCTCATCATTCGCGATAGCCATCAACCAGCTATCCATTTGCCTAAATAAGTTACCAAGATCGGGGCTGTCTTCGCTAAAGCCCCATAGCCCACCGACCTGCATTACATGGTTATCCGAATGGCCATTAGCCGCCAACAAACGCTGACGAGTTGAAAATTGATGAACAATCATATGAATATCACCATTTTCCACATGATCTCTATAACTGCGGTAATCGATGATAGGAGTACTTGCCAAGCCTGCTCCGCCGAAAAGTATACGTCCGGACTCCAAAGCTTTCTCTCTGGCATCAGGATCTGCTCGATGACGTTGAGGCACATGATTCATATCTCGATCAAATCCACCTATTCCGGAATTAAGTTTTAAAAATTGATTCACAGTGATGATGCCATCATTAAGCGCAGACAACCCATATTGAACGC
>CAWKZI010000021.1:0-12708 GCA_963854365.1 Gammaproteobacteria bacterium | reverse complement strand
TTGGAAAAGTGGATTTACGCCAAGTCTAACGGAAGTCCGAGTTACATCAGAGCTGTAACCATTTACTCGACAACCTGCATCGATCAGTAATACTCGACTATTAGCTCCACTACCTCGACGTTTGTGTTGATAATGAAGTATTGCAGATTTTTCATCCAACGCAACAATATTGGTATATGGACATTCGTTCTCCAGTATTTCACAAGCATTTAAATAGGCCATATGAATTTGAAACTCATTGCCACCTTTAAGAAAGCATTCCCGAGCAGCAGAATGTCCAGCCACTGCGAGTTTGTTCGCAGCTCTTAATTGTTCAAGCTCATACTCATTTTTATAAGCGCGATTGAAATCAAGGTAGTGAAGCAGCGCTGGAGGGTTGAGCATATCCTCTGATAAGCCCAATGAATTTAACAGTTCTGTTGGTTCACCTAGATAGGCAATGCCTTTGCCTTGGAGATGTTGAGGTAATTGATTGGCTGCCGTTAAAGTTACGAGTTGAAATTGCTCAGAACACCAATCCGGCAAATCAATGTTTTGCTCATACCAAAAGTCAGAGGGAATGATCTGAAAATAGACAGGCTTTTCTCCTGCTCGTATATGCAGAAATTGATATGGCTGATTTATCGGCAACCAATGAGAAAAATGGCCATACGCTTGAAAAGGGATTCCACGATCGTCGCCGAAATAATGACCCTCACAGCCACTGTGTATTAACACCGACTCAATGTGGGAGCTGGGGCCGCTACTATTTGTGGAAATGATATTGATAGCGTTTTCGTAAACCTCTATAAGTCGTTTTATGTGATTACTGTAGGTCACAGAAGCAGGATGTGTGTGCGAAGTCATAATGGCCAATTTGATTCTTCAGGAATTCTTTTGCTCGTTTAGAGCTTCTCAGAATTATACTGACAAATAGCATTCTTGGCGTGCTAATAAAAATATTTTTAAGGGTAAAAAAGATTCAGCTGCAAAAGTTGTGTTCAATACCAGCTTTAGTAATACCCATGTGGTTGTTATTTTTCCGGACTTTTTTGTAAGAGCCGGCTCAATGAGAAGAGAAGAAATACCTGTGAACTGCTATTCACTGATGTCGGGTCACCAGGTTGCAGAATTAGTAGCTGGGGCCTAGCGAAAAATTAACAATTACTTTGAAGGGCTAAATCTGTTTTATGCTGCTGGAATTATCTATCTAACGATAGAATCCGTGACTTACTTGCCCTATTTTTAGGCCGCGGAAATCTCTGCGTATTGGGAACGCAGCGGTCTATCGTTTTGATAGCGAATTAGGGTAATCGCGCTATACTGGTTTGGAAGAGGATAGGTTTCTTGCAATGGCTAATCCCATTAGCTTAAATGGAAAAGTAAAATTTCAGAAAATGGAGTAACTAATGTCAAATGTAGCTGTATATATGATAGCCAACCTTGTTGTACACAATGCCGATGAGTATCGTATTTATGAGAAAGGGTTTTTCCCTATTTTAAAAAGGTTCGAAGGCGAGTTCGTTACTTTTGATGATAATCACCTAACGCTGGAAGGCACAGACCCGACCGAAGGGAGGGTTATCATTTTTAAATTCCCATCAGAGCAGGCAGCCAAAGATTGGTACAACGATAGTGAGTACCAAGCTTTGTCTGAATTTCGTCGCTCAGGTACAACCTTAAAAAGCCTTACTATGGTTCATTCCCTCCCACCACGATCTTAAAAAGGCAGAATGATGATGGCTAGCGTTAACAGGGCAGAAGTAAAAGCCAGATAGTTTCAAACTAACAATGGTTTATGTTGGTATTCTTGCTGTTTTTGCTATTGGCATGGGTCTACTTGATAATTGTTCTATGCTTGAAATTTTCCCAACGAATCCCAGCTTAATTTTTGCCCCTAAGATTAGCTTTTACTTATAGTTATCTATGCTTGGGCAGGAGCAAAATAAATTGCGGTCACCATAAACATTGTCAATACGATTGACGCTGGGCCAATACTTATCGTCTCGCTGGTTTTCTTCCGGAAAAGCCGCTTGCCGTTTGCTATAGGGGCGATCCCAATTTTCATCGAGCATGTCTGCCAGAGTATGTGGTGCATTTTTTAAAGGGTTGTTTTCGCTATCAATCCTTCCTTTTTCAACTTCGACGATTTCTTCACGAATTTTTATCATGGCTTCGACGAATCGATCGAGTTCTTGCTTCGACTCACTCTCAGTAGGCTCGATCATTAAAGTCCCAGCGACAGGGAAAGACATTGTTGGTGCGTGAAAACCGAAATCCATTAAGCGTTTTGCAACATCTTCTTCAGTGATACCAGATACCTGTTTCAATGGGCGCATATCAATAATACATTCGTGGGCGACCATTCCATTTCGACCTGTATATAAAACAGGAAAGTGTGGTGCTAGCTTCTTTGCTAAATAGTTAGCAGACAGTATTGCCACTTGCGTGGCTTTTAAGAGCCCTTCACCGCCCATCATTGCAATATACATCCACGATATCGGCAAGATGCCAGAGCTTCCCCATGGCGCGGCTGAGACCGCACTGTTTCCAACCCGAGGGCCTTCTAATGTTATCAATGAGTGATTAGCTACATGTGGTTCTAGATGGCTCTTTATTCCAATAGGACCCATGCCTGGGCCACCGCCTCCATGAGGAATACAGAATGTTTTGTGCAGATTCACATGGGAGACGTCAGCACCAATATCAGCAGGTTTTGCGACACCAACTTGAGCATTTAGATTTGCGCCATCCATGTATACCTGGCCACCATTTTCATGAATCACCTGACAAATTTGCTTTACTGATTCCTCATACACTCCATGAGTGGAAGGGTAGGTAATCATTAGAGCAGCAAGTTTATCTGCATGTTCAGTTGTTTTGGCTTTAAGATCATCTACGTCTATATTGCCATTGTCATCGCAGGCTACGAGTACAACTTGCATACCAATCATTTGGGCACTGGCAGGGTTGGTGCCATGGGCAGAACTAGGAATTAGACATACGTTTCGTTGATTCTCACCCTGACTGTCCAAATATTTTTTTATAGCGAGTAACCCAGCGTATTCTCCCTGTGCCCCTGAATTAGGCTGCATGCTTACTGCATCGAACCCTGTGATCTCAGCGAGCATATCTTCCAGCTGAGCAATCATTTGCTGGTAGCCACTCATTTGTTCAACAGGGGTAAAAGGGTGAGGCTTTGCAAATTCGGGCCAGCTGATTGGAATCATTTCTGCGCTGGCATTCAATTTCATTGTGCAGGACCCAAGCGGAATCATGGCATGAGTTAGCGAAATATCTTTGTTCTCGAGGCGTTTCAGGTAGCGCATCATTTCAGTTTCGCTGTGATAGCTATTGAAATTGGGATGCTGTAAATATTTACTTTGCCTAACTAAGTTATCTGGGATAAATGACATTTTATCACCGCTAGCAATTGAGGCATCAATTTTGCTAACTGATAATGACTTGCTCTTTTTTCCTGCTACGACCTGCCAGATCTTTGCGATCTCTTCAGTGCTGGTGCATTCGTCAATACTAATACTAACTTGCCCGTCGGACGAGAGGCGGTCTATCCGTAAGTTCACACCAGCAACGCGGCTTCTTACAAGAAATTCAGTTTTTCCTTTTACAGGAATTTTTACAGTCAAAGTATCGAAGAAGCTCTCATTTACTACTTCTATGCCTGCTTGTTCTAGTCCACTGGCAAGGATGCACGTCAACCGATGAATTCGCTGGGCAATATTTTTTATTCCTTTGGGGCCGTGGTACATGGCAAACAGGGCGGAAATGTTTGCGAGCAGCACCTGTGCGGTACAAATATTGCTGTTAGCTTTCTCACGGCGGATATGCTGTTCGCGTGTTTGCAAAGCCATACGGAATGCTTGTTTTTTTCTTGAGTCTACCGAAACACCGATGATGCGACCGGGGACAGCACGTTTATATTTATCTTTGGTGGCAAAGTATGCAGCGTGTGGGCCGCCATATCCCATGGGCACACCAAACCTCTGAGTGCTCCCGGTAACCACATCAGCTCCCATTTCCCCTGGCGGCTTCAGCAGGGCCAAGCTCATTAAGTCAGCAGCGACTACAGCGATTGCATTGTGCTGATGAAGTAATTCAATTCGACTAGATAAATCCTGAGCATCGCCCAACATTGAAGGATACTGGAAAACGGCCCCGAATAATTCTTCCACTGGCATTTCATTGGTATCACCAATGATTAATTCGAAATCAAAACATTCAGCTCTAGTTTTAATAACGTCAATTGTTTGAGGAAAGCAGTTCTGATCTACAAAAAACTTCGTTGCCTTACGATTCTTGCTAACCCGTTTCGCCAAGGCCATGGCCTCAGCTACTGCTGTAGCCTCGTCTAGTAAAGAAGCATTCGCGAGGTCCATAGCCGTAAGATCAAGAGTCATTTGCTGGAAGTTAAGCAGACATTCAAGCCTGCCCTGGGATATCTCCGGTTGATAGGGAGTGTATGCAGAGTACCAACCTGGGTTTTCCAATACATTTCTAAGGATCACATTTGGAGTGTAAGTATCATAATAACCAAGACCAATGAATGATCGAGAATTGTGATTCTTATTAGCTATGGCTTTAAGTTTGGCTAAGGCAGCGTTTTCTGTTAACGGCGTAGCCAGTGACAGAGGCTTTTTTAATACGATAGATTCAGGAATCGTATTTTCAATCAATTCATTAAGAGACGTCACTTGAAGCTCGCATAACATCTCTTGAATCTGTTTCTCGCTGGGGCCTATGTGGCGATCAATAAACTCTTCCTTATACTGCAGAGTTTCCAGCGTTGGGGCCGAATCATTTTGTGCGTTTGTGGATGTGACTATAGGAGAAGTTTGAGTTTGCATTGCGGCCCTTGGATAGTAAATCAGGATTCGTTATTCTTCTTCAACATGCTCTGCGTATGCTTCTGCATCCATGAGTTCATCCAATTCCAATTCATTGGTTAATCTGATTTTATAAAACCAGCCGCCATCGTATGGTACGGAATTTACAGTTTCTGGTGCATCTGTGAGGTCATTATTAGCTGAAATAATCTCGCCAGACACTGGACTGTATATGTCAGAGGCAGCTTTAACAGATTCCACTACGGCGACTTCATCCTTTGCATTTACGCTAGTCCCAGACTCAGGTAGCTCGACAAAGACTATGTCTCCTAAAGCTTCCTGGGCATGATCACTAATACCGACAGTGGCTATGCCATCTTCATTTACAAGAATCCATTCATGGGTGGAAGCGTACTTTAAATTGTCTGGAAAATTACTCACTAATTGGCTCCCTTATAACGCTGGTATTTCAACTCAGCGCTAGATTTTTATTAGGTCAATCGAGTACTACTCGAATACCTTCTTTCCAAATCGAACAAAATTCGGTCTAACGATCCGAACAGGAGTCAATGTGCCCCTGAGGTCTACTTCACAAGATTGACTGTTGACGGGGATTCTAGCTAATGCAATGGAATGCTTCAATGTAGGTGAAAAACTGCCACTGGTAATAACACCTTCGCCAGCGTTACTAACGACTCGCTGACCTTCACGCAATACCCCGCGCTCCTCGAGAACTAGTCCTACCAGTTTTGACAGATTGCCAGCATCTTGATTTTTTTTGTGTTCCAGCAGGGCTTGGCGACCAAGAAAATCACGGTCTTGTGGCTCCCAGCTAATGGCTTGTTCCATATTAGCAGCCAAAGGTGACGTATTCTCATCCATGTCATGACCGTAAAGGTTCATGCCAGCTTCTAAGCGCAAGGTATCACGTGCTCCGAGCCCAATAGGTTTAACTCCTGCTGCTAACAACTTGTCCCAAAAGGCAGGAGCTTCTTTATTTGGGAATATAATCTCGACCCCTTTTTCACCAGTATACCCGGTGCGGGCAATGAACCAGTCTCCCAACAACACACCACGGAAATTACGTAACGCTTGAACTGGCGCGATTCGGTTTTGGTCTAAAACCTGGCAAACTTTTTCCAGAGAAGCAGGGCCGTGAATTGCTAGAATCGCCAGTTGTGGCTTTTCTTCAATAGTCACAGTGAATGCCTTGCTTTGCACAGCCATCCAGTTCAGGTCTTTCTCACGGGTGCCGCAATTTACGACAATACGAAAACCGTTTTCCATCCGGTAGACGATAAGGTCATCAACTACTCCGCCATTCTCATTGAGCATGGCGCTATAAAGTGCTCGACCGACTTTATCGAGTTTGGCAATATCATTGGAGAGGAGGAAGCGCAGAAAGACATTAGCATCTGGCCCGAAAATGTCGACAACGGTCATGTGAGACACATCGAAGACGCCAGCATTAGTTCGAACTTGCTGATGTTCCTCGATTTGAGAGCCATAATTAATAGGCATATTCCAGCCAGCAAAATCTACCATTTTGGCGCCAGCATCGAGATGTTTTTGATAAAGGGAAGTGTGTTGACCCACCGTGAATTGCTCTTAATTACTGTTGTTAGGAATGCACCAATTCTACAGTGCGGTACTCGCTATTAATAGCTAACTAGAAGAGATTAAGAGGGTGTTTATTCCTAGCTGATTAGACGGCTTAAGGCTGCCAGCCGTAGCTCAGTTTTAAAAAGAAAGTTCGATTGGTCTGTTCAATAGAGTCATGGCTATCGTTCTGAAATCCAGCATCGGAATAACCAAGGAAGAATCGGGTAGCAGCATTGAGCTTATAGCTGTAAAGCAACTGTGTGGTGAGCTTTTTATTTTGCTCCTGTACTGCGAATTTATAAAGGTCTTGGTTTCGTTCGTTGTCTTGATACTGAAGAGTGAATCGCAAGAAGCTACGAGTACTGAATTGATAAGTCGTACGTAAATCAGTCAAGTTGGCGGTAAATAATCTACCACCGTCGACATCAAAGTGTTGGATCGTATGATCCAAATTCAGTTCTAGATGTCGGCCCCATCGATAATTGATCCCAGGTGTCCAGCGTTTCGATTGGCCTAAACGGGTATTGGCAAAATCGACAATATCTTCAATTCTAAGGCGGTTAGAAATGCGCAGGTTTATTGTGGGTGAAAAGCTCACCGACATTTGATTAAACTGCTCATTAAAATATTCTCCATTCCAGTAGGTTTCACTACCTCCAAACAAACCATTCCAGGATGACTGCATAGGGCCTAAGGCGTTTATAAAAAACTCTACTTCCTCTTCCAATTTTAGCCCTGACTGATCTTCGGTTCGATCGTAATCGGCTGCAAATCTAAACCGGGTGAAAAAGCTATCACCATCAGACCGCCAAGTGTGACCGACTGTGGTGACGAAATGTTTTATATCAACTCTATTCACAAAGCCAAGGTCAGCTCGAAAGTCAGATCCAATATCCCAATAGCCAACTCGCCAATCCCAACGGCGGTCATTGTGATTATATTGAACATAGAGATTGTCATCGTCGATGCTATTTTTTTGTCCGTATTGGTTTTGAATCTGCATTGGGTAGTCAGAATTAGAGTGCATAGCTTGGATCGATATAGTGTCCTGATCCGTGGGCTTAAGCACAGTGTCTAAGCTCACTACTGTGTTTCTATAGCCATCGCCGCTGCGATCAGTTACTAAAGCGCCAACAGTTGAATTACCAAAAATATCGTAGCGATAACGACCTATTGCTACATCACTTTCAAAGTCACCAAGTGAAGCTACTCTAGAGCGAAGACTCTGAGGAATAATAAAGCTGGTAGTTTCGTCATTGGCGGTGAGCAAGCCGTAAGTGTGATTGCCTGCTTTTCCAGTTAGCTTGGCACCGTACTCGGGGTCTGCAATGTTTCTGGTATGAACTAAATTTCGATCAGTATCGAAATAGTCAGCTCCATCGAGAAAGAAAGTTCGACGCTCAGGAAAAAACAAACTAAAGGTATTGTTTATATCTAGCTGTGCGCTGTCAGCTTCGACTTGCGAGAAATCCGGATTGATTGTGGCATTAAGATAGGTGTCTTGAGCAATTCCCCAACGGACATCCAGGCCGCCATCGTAATCGACTTCTCCGCCCAGCCAATCGGTTGTTGGTGTATCGCGAGTCTCCACTGAACTGCTGGTGAAGGTAGGGATAATCTCAAGGTTTTGCCCTGGCTCTAGATCAGAAAATCCTTCAATCTTGCTTAGCTGGCAGAGATAGCAGGAGATATCGCGGTCTTGGGGTTGGCTTCGGATACGGATACCGCGATTACGCGGATAGTTCCGAGCAATATCGATGCCCCAGGTTTGCTTACCATTGTTTGGAGAGAAGCGCAGTTGCCGAAGGGGGATGGCCACTTCAATTAAATAGCCTGAATCAGTAATCTTACCTTCGCTTTCCCAAATTCCATTCCAGGAAGAGTCTTCACGCTGATTGACATCGTCATAGATGGCATCGATTTGCACGCCTAAGGGATTTACGAAGAATTGGTATGCCCGTCGTTCGTCGTTAAACGTATCTAGAACAATAGACATCCAGTCATCTTGAAAACCATCATCTCGATCTCGATAGAAAGCTCGGATTTGTTCAGGGTTCGGATCCTCCGCAATAAACAATACGTAGAGCTTTTCGCCGTCTTCCATTAAAAGGGCATGCGACTTCACGTCGGCTTCTGCATTGTCCCGTGGGTCAATTTCTACATTGGAATTAATGCGGGCGGCTTCCGCCCACTCGTCGCCATCTATTTCCCCATTTATCACTGGATAATCGTTAACTCGAGGAATATTAAAAGTAGTGACGGTCTGCCCAAAGATTTTGCCATTAGCGAAAAACAGAGTGAGAACTACAACGGTCAATAGTGCAGATATTCTAGTTTCAGAGGCGTGTTTTTTTGCAGAGCTTGAATGATATGAATATGTTTGAACCATTACTACTACTCCAGAATGGCGCAGGGTCCACTCTCTCAGCTCAAAGGCTAGGTAACACAGGTGCTGGGCTAACTAGGCCTACATAATAAGTACGTCGTCGTGATGGATTCTGCTATTGAAGCTTAGACGACTATGCTGCAAAAAAGTATCATACTTGGCTGCCGAATCGCACAAAAAAAGCAGGAAGCATTTCTGCGCCCTGCCTTTTTACAATTAGATACTGCCATTATTTGTTAATCTCTATTTACAAATTTGTTGCGGCTTCTAATATATTCGCAAAATCTGGTCGATCTCGATAGCTTTCTTCAGCAAACTTTGCCTGGATGACACCTTTATGATCCAATAAAAAAATGCCCGGATAAGGAATTCCGTAGGCACGATGACTAAGGTCATAGTCCAGATTTCTAATACCTAAATTATTCACATGACTTACTTCTTCATCGTGAAGTAGCGTAAATTCCACGCCCTGATCTTCCTCTACAGTCTTTAAGAAATCGACTGAGTCGTAGGTCATAGTAACGACCTCCAAGCCCATTGCTTCAAATTGGTCACTGATTTCTACTAGCTGCACGAGCTGAGATATACAGAATGGTCACCAGTCAAAAGAGCGGCTTAACATGTAGAGCATACCCTTTTCACCCGCAAGATCATTAAATGTACGCTCTTCTCCATTCTGGTCCAAAGCAGATATTTCGGGAATTGATGATCCCACTGGAAAGGCTGGCGCCCAAATAAATTCTTGTGCGATCGAGCCCTGAAACACGCTTAACACATAGAGCACAAGAAATGCTTTGCTTACTAAGCTGTAATGCTGAAGTTTATTGCACATCATTGTTTAGCCTCTTAGTTGTAGCCCATTTGAGCTCTTTGGCACAGGCCTTCTAGTTTAGATCTTTGAGCTATTTGCAGTAGTTGAACCCGTAAGACTTTCAAGTAGGCTGGATGCTTGGCGTAATAGTAACCGATAAGTGGCAGCTTTATTAGATAGATAGCGTTTAGCTAGGATCAAGGTATTATTTAGCCTGATAGGCAGATGTATCTCTATAGCTCAGAAGGATCATTAGGGAGGATAGTGCTTGAATTCAAGCCTTCATAGCGAATGGTGGAGTAGCTAAAAGGTCACCAGCGGTCACTGGAGAATGTATTATTGGATTTCGTCAATTCCAGCGAAAAATCTCTCACCCCGGGGGAAATATCGGTTATCACTGTCGAGCGAGAAGACTACAGAATTGGAGCGGCCAATGATTTCACCGCGGGGAACAAAACTGTAAACCCGGCTATCAGCACTGTTATCACGATTATCCCCAAGCACGAAGTATTGATATTCAGGCACCACCGTTGGACCGTAAGATCGATTGGAACGGTTAATAAAGTGGCGTGAAAGCTTGGCTTGATGAGAGCGATCTGGCAGTTCTTCGAGAATAATCAATGCATCTTCATCTCGCGACAAAATTTCATAGTTGGCGGCAATGCCATTGATAACCAATGAATTATTTTGCATATAGATAGTGTCGCCAGGGACACCAACAATTCGCTTTACTAGACGTTTCGCCGCTTTCTTCGAGTCAATAATGACCACATCTCCTCGGTCAGGGTCGGAGATTGTAACCAGGGAAATTTCAGTAAATGGAATCTTCACATCGTAAGCTAATTTGTTAACCCAGACTTTATCCCCATCTAAAAGAGATGGCTGCATGGAGGCGCCAGAAATTGAGCTGAGGTCAGCAATCGCACTTTTAAAAAAAACTATACAGGACAGTAATAAAAAGAATTGGCTATTTTCTTTCCAAAAAAGGGCAAGATGTATCCGCAAACGTGCGGCTTTGGAGAATTTATTTAATTCGTTTAGTTCTTCCATAGTCTTCTCTAGCTAATTCTATTTGTGTTGCTTGCAATCTAAATTAACGGGCTAAATTGACTGTGTCAATTCCGAATATGATAAGCATAGTTGCAGCTGAAGTAAGTTAACTTCAAAATCCCCAGATATTAAGCTAACTCCTTGATGAACGCACTATGACTCTGAATTTTGATTTAATAATGAAAAATCCCACTGTCGAATTTCTTCAACAGTGGGATCTTCTACTTTATGGGAGCTCAGAAATCTCGATTCTAATCGCAAATTTCCCTCCAATCACTCTCTAAGCAAACGCTAGCTAGAGTAATTGGAGGCTCCCTTCATAGATTGACTATTGATGGGATCACCTCCTTCGGTTGCCAGGGTGGCGATGGTTGCTAGGAAGTTCCCCCTGAAAGAACCGCTAACAAAAGTTAGTGGTTTTATATAACACATTATTCTTAGTGTAAAGTAGTGATTGCAATTAGATTATTGAGCGGGATATCACATAAAAGTTCCGCTAAAAACGTACTTTGTGCTTATCTAAAGGCGAAGAATTTCTCGTTAAGAGATTAGATCTTAGAAACTTTGATTCTTATGGTGATAATGAGTGGCGCGAAGAGAGTGCTCTCTGCCTAGGGATTGTAGACACAAGCCTAAGATAAAAATTAAAGCTTAAAAAATAAAAAATATCTGCAAGGAAAGAAGCACCACGACCCCTATTAAAGCTATATAAAGGGAGAAGCGCAGAGGGTTTTCAACAAAACTATCCCACATTGTTCTAGTTCCGCCTTTTTTCCGGCTAAACTCATACTCTTTTTTTATAGTCATCGAACGGTCTAGTTCATATTCATCAATTAGCGACCGAGCGCGATCAAAGTGCTCAGTATCACTAATCCATAGTGCCGATAATGAGACACCCCAGTTTCCCGCCGAGGTTTCGAAATACTCAATGTTATTGCATTCCAAGATCTTGCGAACATCTTGAGCTTCATCATCAGGAACATTGCGTAATTTAAAGAGAATTTTTGCCATCGACTAACCTAAGCTTGCTCAATGATATTATATAATTGAATCCAGTAATCTGGCGATCAAAAAGGGTAACAATCAACTTTTTCCGCAATCGAGAGGATGCTACCTCATAAGTAATCAATGCGTAAAACTTGTGAAAGAAGGATACCTATCTTTGCGCTTCTTATAACCCAACGGCTAGCACAGGATAAAAATTAGAATTGGTGATGAAAATGAATTTAGATAAATTGTCTTAAGCCCAATTCAAGCAGAGAAGTTGCACCAATCTACTTATGTTGATGAGTAGAGCTTTAAAAGCTGTATTAAGCAATGAAGTCTGCAACACAATATCCGAACATATAGCTACTATTGACACGCCATAATTTTTAGAGATTCAAAAAATTAGTTTTACACCGCAAAGACTTAACGCATTTTTCAATGCTTGCATTATGGTTAATTCACAAGCTCTTGAATAGATAGAGACCGTTAAAGAAAAAATCATATTTTTGCTGCATTGGGAGAGGGAAATGCAAGCGAGTTTATCTTATTTTCTTTCAATAATTTGAGCGCGATCACTGAAGGTTTTATTTCTGCTTCACTTACAGATTATAATGAAGAGCCGTCCGAAATGTTTGCTGTTGGCATTTTGAATGAAGACCGAGAACTCTATGAGTCTCTTTTGCGAGGCCGTAATCTTAAACAGATACTGTAAATAAATAAAATGTTAGCGAATGAAGGTGTTAAATATTTTTTGGTAGCATAGCCTATTTGGTTGGTAGCGATGGTCTTTTAGAGCTTCTCGAAGTTAAGGACTATGCAGCAAGCTTAGTCTGAATTATTTTTTCTAAATAGAGCTGCGATACTAATTAATCTCCCTGCTACAGAAAAAAGAGAAACATTAATCTATCTCTCTTGATCCGAAGTCGATTAACTCTTAATTTGATGTTAGTTATCTAGAGCTGTAGTTTAATAACTTAGGCCTAAATACTAAAATAGATATTAAAAATGGCTACTAGCTACTAACTAAATAAGAGTGCCAGCTGACTAAC
>CAWKZI010000020.1:0-12737 GCA_963854365.1 Gammaproteobacteria bacterium | reverse complement strand
GCGATGCCATTGCTCGCCAATAATTCTTGTTCAGTCACAGCAAAACGAGCAGCAATAATTGAAACCGTATCGCCTCTTGTCACTGTATAGACCCCATCAGAGGATAACGATCTTACCGAATCTGCAGCTCCAGCAATTTGTGCTGCTCTGCCATTTTCTTGAGGAAGCAAAAGCCGCTGACCTATCTGAATACGATTTCTACTGGTTAATTGATTTAATGCCACCAAACGGGTAACCGATGTTTTGAATCTACTGGCTATTACGGAAAGGCTGTCCCCTCGCTCCACCACGTAGGCAACATCTGGCGTCTGGATGCCAAATTTAAAATCATTTGGAATCATCGCCAGTATGTTACTGGAACCCACTGCTTCGCGTCGCACTTTTACTGCGAATCCACTGGGAATACGTTTGTTTCCTTCCCAGACAGCTGGACGCAAAGCTGGGTTATCAGTTTGCAGTTGTTCCAGACTAATTCCGATGGTGCTGGCAAAGATCTCGGCATCGATGAAAGCATCGGTTTTAATTTCACGAAAATTTGGTGCTGGATTTAAACGGAAATCGCCGAAATGTTCGCGTGCATTATTTTCTACTTCTAATACCGCCAGAAATTGAGCGTAAAAATTCCTTGAGGCAAACCCAAATGACCGCCCCTTGTAATTAGCGATAATTTCCTCTATGTCGGTAGTTCCGGTCTGCCTTACCGCACGGGCTATTCCGCCAGCGCCATGATTATAAGCTGTGAGAGCCAATGGCCAGGTACCAAGAACACTGTAATTATATTCCAGCAGACTCATAGCTGCATTAGTCGCAATGTAGGGATCCATTCTCTCATCGACAATGTGATCTATGCGCATAAACCGCTGACCTGTGGCTCTGCCAAATTGCCACATACCCGCGGCTGATGCACTGGAGTATGCACTAGGGTTGAATGAGGACTCGACATGGGGCAATACACCTAATCCGATAGGAAGACCTTTTTCCTGTATGACCTCATTAATATGCTGCCTATAAGCACCTGAGCGTTTTAGGCCACCAAGAAACCTATCCGATTGACCTAGTTGCCAGCGCACATTTGACGCTGCTGTACGCAAGGTTTGATTGCTCACATCCGCCGGCCAAAGTGCTAGTATTTCTTTTTGCTTTCTAGTCAGAAGATCACGTTTTCCAGTGGCCAACTCGCGCAAGTCTTCTTGAATACGCATTCGCGTCTCTTCAATCTGTGTTCGGTTAAGCGAGAGGCTAGTGTAAATTACCGAGAGGTGCTGAGAATCATGGAGAAAACCGCTTTGCGTATTCACTTCTGTATAAACTTTTACCCAAAAATTAATCGCGGGTTCTATTTCAAGAGGTCGAGGAAACAAATCGGTGGATTGGGCAAACAGATAAGAACTTGAAACCGCCGATAGGATTACTGACAGCAATAGCACCAATAAACGTCGGCGCGAACAGCTGGCTGTTAATCCCCTGACTAATACACTAAGCCGAAAGTTTAATTTCAAGCTAGAAACCACGTCCAATGCTCTCCAAATCTGAACTCTTATGAGGGCCACGCCTTGTTATTGCATTCAGTAACTTTTCTATAAGCTAAAACATAGCAATAATGCAGAATATCTCCAAGTGCTAATTCATCCCCTTTACAGATATCGAATAGTAAAAACATTCCGCGCCAGAAAGAGTGACTGCTTAGATAGTAGTATGTATCGCCGTGTGAACAAGCAACTTTACTATAGTTTTAGAGCCCCAGTGGTGAAAAATAGGGTTTAGAAGTCGCTATTATTTCGAACGTGAACCATCTTCAAACACAATCTTATGGATAGAGAAAAGGCTAAAAAGGAGATCTAAGGCATACCCTCGAGATCAGCATTATCTTTCACAGGAATCATCAAATCTTCACGGGTTACATTCAAGTAAAGAATTACATTGGAGGCAATATAGATTGATGAGTAGGTACCAATAACTACACCGATAATTAATGCTATAGCAAAACCCTGCGTTGATTCGCCGCCAATAAGTAAAATTGAGAAAAGCACCAGTAAAGTAGTGAGTGAAGTTATTAAAGTTCTGCTAAGGGTTTGATTCAGTGATTTGTTCACCATTTCCAGCGGTGAACCCGAACGCATTCGGCGAAAATTCTCACGAATTCGGTCAGAAACTACAATAGTATCATTCAAGGAGTAACCAATTATTGCCAAGAGTGCTGCTAAAGTATTGAGATTAAATTCAATCCCGAAAACGGAAAAAATACCCAAAGTAATAATCAAATCATGGGCCAATGCTGTTACTGCACCAACGGAAAACTTAAATTGAAAACGAACAGCGATGTAAACCATGATTATGCCAAGTGCAACTAACATACCCAAGCCGCCTTGCTCAGCTAATTCCTCCCCAACTTTAGCGCTCACATAGTCAGAACCCAGAAGAATAATTTCACTACCACTTTCACTTCGCAACAACGCAGAAATAGACTCACCGACTTCTACTGCTTGTGTTGCCTGTTCTTCAATAGCTACATCTTCGTTTACCGGCAAAAGAATACGAATATCGCGATCGGACCCAAAACTCACTACAACCGAATCCTCATAGCCATTAGCTTGCAATACTTGATTCACGATACTTACATCTACGGTTTCCGAATAACTCAACCTAACTGAGGTACCGCTAGTAAAATCAAGACCAAACTCTAATGAATTGATCGCCAGTGAAAGCAGGGAAACAGCAACAAGCACAGCTGATATTATCGCTGCCATCCGCCGTATACCCATAAAATCTATTTCAGTATCTTCAAACATTTAAGAGTTCTACTTTATTTCTATTTTCGATTATTCGGATTTCATCACAAAAGACGATTGCAATAAAATTAGGCTTTAGCCCTTTTCGCTGGTTTTATTTCGCCGATTGAGAGTGTCCGCACATTGCGGCCACCGTACATGAGATTAACCAGAGCCCGCGTTCCAACGATAGCAGTAAACATAGAAGTAATGATGCCTATCATTAATGTCACCGCAAAACCTTTAACCGGCCCAGTGCCTATAGTGAATAAAACGGCGGCAACGAGGAAGGTCGTAAGGTTAGCATCCAAGATAGTAGTAAATGCCCTATTGTAACCAGCATCAATTGCTTGTTGCGGCGGAATCCCGGCACGCAGCTCTTCTCTTATTCGCGTAAAAATCAGCACATTGGCATCTACAGCCATTCCAACTGTGAGCACGATCCCCACTATTCCCGGCAGCGTAAGTGTTGCAGGTATTATTGAGGACATTACCGCGAATATAAGCAGGATATTCATGATCAAAGCAGCATTGGCCGCTAAGCCAAAAACCCGATAATAAAACAACATAAATAGTACTACCAATACCGCTGCCACTTGCACTCCTCGAATACCCTGATCTAAATTCTCTCGCCCCATTGTTGGCCCAATAACAGACTGCTCAACAATAGTCATAGGAGCAGCAAGAGAGCCGGAACTAATTAACAACGATAGGTCATTAGCTTCTCTGGAAGTCAACCCAGTAATTACAAATTGGCGGCCGAGGGCAGAGTTAATGCGAGCATGGCTAATCAGACGCTTCTCTTCATAAAACTCCACCTCATCGACTTCGGTACCATTCTCATCTAATTTGGCAACATTCCGCGATTTTGTTTCAATCAATAGGATATCCATTAGATTACCAACATTATCTCGAGTTACGCGATTAAGCTGATTACCTCCTTGAGCATCGAGGCTGATTTGCACTTGAGGCAAACCATTCTGGTCTAACGATGATCTAACATTACTTATACGGTCACCTTGAAGAATTACATCATTATTAACATCTACCATTTGTGACCCTTGAGGATTCACATATTCATAGGTTTCATAGGATGTTCTTGGCGAGCCGATATTGGCTTCTAGGTGAAATTCGAGAGTCGCAATTCGCTGCAGTATTCGAATTGCTTGGGCAGGATCTTGTACCCCAGGAAGTTCTACTACGATTCGATCAATACCTTGTTGTTGAACTGTAGGCTCAGACACGCCAAGCGCGTCAACACGATTCAATAATGTTGTGCGATTCGCCTGTATGGTGTCGCGTTGAATCTGCAATATAACATCGGCCGTCAAAACCATGTCGAGAATGAAAACTCCTTCTACTTCTCGATTCTGAAATTGTATTTCAGGGAAATTATCAATTAATTCTGAACGGGCCTGCAAACGATCTTCTTGGTTAGCAAATCTAACCTCTAACTGGGCATTACTAAGTAGATTAGTTCCGCGCGTGCGTATGCGCTCTTCTCGCAAAATGGTTCTAACATTACCAAGATTATCTTGCATCCGCCGCTCAATAGCCGCATCCATATCCACTTCCATTAGAAAGTGAACCCCACCCTGTAAATCTAGCCCCAAATTCATGCGCCCAGCACCAATAGCTTGCATCCACGGTGGTGTAGTAGGAGCGAGATTCAGAGCAACGATATAGTTTTCTGTCAGAGCCTGCTCCACTGCCGTCTTAGCTCGCAATTGTTCTTCCACACTATCAAATCGAAGCAAGAGACTATCTTCACTTAATTCTTCCCCAAAAAACTCAACCTGGGCAGCTTCTAAGGCAGTGGTTACAACTTGAAGATCCGATTCATTGATGTCGAGGCTTTCGTTGGTAATCTGAATCGCCTCATCGTTTGGATACATGTTAGGCACTGAATACAGAAAACCGAGAATAACAACGATTAAAATTAGGATATTTTTCCAAGCAGGATATTTATTTAACATTGTAACCTTAATCGGATTAGAGAAATCTTAAATTTGATTGCTTATATTTGATTAATAGTACCCTTAGGTAAAGCAGCAGCTACTGAAGATTTTTGAATTTTTAATTCCACACCCTCCGCAACCAATAACGCTAGATAGTCATCTGTGACCTTGGTGACTTTCCCTAACAAACCACCTGAGGTGAGAATTTCATCACCTTTGGAAATTTCACTAATAAGAGACTGGTGCTCTTTCGCTCTTTTCGACTGTGGACGCCATAAAATTAACCAAAACAAAAAAAACATACCACCAAATAGAAAAAGATTGTAAGTCATGGAAGGACCCGCTACTTCTTGGGCATAGGCGACTGGAAATAGTAAATTCATAATTCTCTCTCACTTGATTTCGATCACTTGGTCGGCAGCTTCTTTAACTTCTCGCTGTTGCTAATTTCTACTTCACTTAAATATGAGCGATTTTTCGCAGTTCTATTTAGTCATTAAACGTTATTATTGCCTACCCCCGATAATTGGGTTTATCAAGACAAATTCAAGGGCCATTAACCAAGTCTCCACCTGCTAGGGCTGCGAACCCTGCTGTTCAGCCAGAAATTGGGTGACAAAGGCGCTCAATCTACCCTGTTCTATGGCCTCACGCAAACCACTCATAAGTTGTTGGTAGAAATGTAGATTGTGGATAGTATTCAGCTGTGAACCTAGTATTTCTCGGCATTTGTCCAAATGATGCAGGTAGGCTCGGGAAAAATTGCGACAGGTATAACAGTAGCAGCTTTCATCTACTGGGCCGGTATCTTGACGGTAGCGACTATTGCGTAATCTCAATAGCCCTTTTGAGGTAAACAAGTGTGCATTTCGAGCATTTCTAGTAGGCATTACACAATCAAACATATCAATGCCATTAGATACCGCGTGAACTATATCCTCAGGAGTACCTACTCCCATTAGATAACGTGGTTTGTCCCCTGGCATAGAGGAGGCGCAAAATTCCACTACTTTACGCATTTCTTCTTTAGGCTCACCAACTGAGAGACCTCCAAGTGCATAACCATCGAAACCCAATGCAATGAGGCTGACTAAGGATTCTTCCCGCAGCTCTTCATACATAGAACCTTGTACAATACCAAACAAAGCAGATCTATCCTCACCTTGAGCATTTTTACAGCGCTTCGCCCAACGCAGAGAAAGCTCCATGGACTCTCTTGCCACGACCTTGGTCGCGGGATGTGGCGTGCATTCATCAAAAACCATAATGATATCGGCGCCAAGTTTGTGCTGCACTGCGATGGCTGATTCTGGCCCGAGAAAGATTTCTGCCCCGTCAATCGGGGAACGAAATTTTACTCCTTCTTCCGATATCTTTCGCATCTTTCCAAGACTAAAAACCTGAAACCCACCCGAGTCAGTAAGTATTGGGCCTGGCCAGGACATAAATTCATGGAGGTCACCGTGTTTCTGAACAATTTCGGTACCCGGCCTTAGCATCAAATGAAAAGTATTACCGAGAATGATATCAGCGCCGGTTTCTCGGATTTGTTGTGGGTTTAGCCCTTTCACCGAGCCATAAGTACCAACTGGCATGAAGGCCGGTGTGGCAACGGTGCCGCGCGGAAATTTCATGGCCCCTCTGCGAGCAGCGCCATCTTTCGCAGATACCTCGAATGTCATTAGGCTATTGGTCATAACAAACTTTAATTTATTAGTGCTCGCGTGTAGAGTGAAATTCGATACTGGGCCAGCGTTCTTGCATCAAGTTAAGGTTTACTCTGGTAGGCGCTAAATAACTAAGATAACCACCGCCATCTACTGCCAAGTTCTCATAAGCTTTCTTACGGAATTCTTCTAACTTTGCTTTATCTTCAGACTCTATCCAGCGAGCCCCAAAGACAGTAACGGGCTCATAAATACAATCGACTTTGTATTCATCTTTTAATCTATATGCCACGACCTCAAACTGCAGCACACCGACCGCACCAACAATCAAATCATTATTCCGCAAAGGCATAAATACCTGCGTAGAACCTTCTTCTGAAAGTTGAGTTAAACCCTTTTGTAATTGCTTGAGTTTAAGTGGGTCCTTTAGTCGAATTCGGCGAAACAATTCCGGTGCAAAATGTGGAATACCTTTAAACTTTAAAATTTCTCCTTTAGTAAAAGTGTCGCCGATTTGAATAGTACCGTGATTGTGCAAACCGATTATGTCGCCCGATACTGCCTGATCAGCTTGAGTACGATCCCCAGCTAAAAAAGTTACGGCATCAGCAACTTTCACTTCCTTCCCTAGCCGACCATGACGCATTTTCATTCCTTTTGAATACTCACCAGAGCAAATGCGCATAAAAGCTATTCTATCACGATGATTAGGGTCCATATTTGCCTGAATTTTAAATACGAAACCACTAAAGTCAGCTTCTGTTGCTGCAATAGTTCTGGTTTCGGTTTCTCTGCCTTTTGGCGCAGGTGCCCACTCGACAAAATCGTCAAGCATTTCTCTAACACCGAAATTGCCAAGAGCAGTACCAAAATAAACAGGGGTCAGCTCTCCTTTTAAATACGCATCGCGATCAAATTCGTGACTCGCACCTTTAACTAATTCAATTTCATCACGATAGTCGTCTGCATAACTTTCTAGAATTTCACTAGCCTCATCACTATCTAAGCCTTTTATCTTAACTTCATCTCCAATGTGATGTCCCTGCCCTTGCTGATAGACGTGGATTGTATCGGTATACAAGTTGTAGACGCCCTTGAACTCCTTGCCCATTCCTAAAGGCCAATAGATAGGTGCGCACTTAATTTTTAATACTGTTTCAATTTCATCAAGTACTTCTATCGGGTCACGGATATCTCTATCCATTTTATTGACAAAGGTAAAAATTGGAGTATCCCGCAAGCGGCAAACATCCATAAGTTTAATGGTGCGCTCTTCAACACCCTTAGCACCATCAACTATCATTAATGCAGAATCTACAGCGGTAAGAACTCTGTAAGTGTCTTCAGAAAAATCTTCGTGACCCGGCGTATCTAACAGATTTACCATGCGCCCGCGATAGGGAAACTGCATTACCGACGAAGTAACGGATATACCCCTTTCTTGCTCCATCGTCATCCAATCTGAAGTAGCGTGACGGCCAGATTTTTTACCTTTTATAGTACCCGCCACCTGAATTAGATTGCCATACAACAGCAATTTTTCCGTGATCGTCGTTTTACCGGCATCTGGGTGAGAAATAATCGCCAACACACGACGACGTTGAATTTCTTTGGTTAATGCTTCTCTGTTCATAATCAATACAACAGGGCTATTGCCACTTTATAACTCACTATCAGGCTAGTTATTCGGTCCAGATAAAAATCGCTATGGGTCTCAGGGGGAGAATCCGTGGAGCCGTTAAAATCGGCGCGATTATAGCAGTTGATGGCCTACTTACTCTACACTGGGTCGTTTTATGCATAGTCGCTTCGCTATAGCCTATAATAGCTCTGTCCAACACGGCGATTATTAATCGAATTAAAGGAGCGGTACCCATGGATTTCATATTATCCGACGAACAAAAAGCATTACAAAAATCGGTTAGACAGTTCGCCCAAAAAGAATTGCCAGATATAGCCAAAGAACTTGAAAAAAACGACGAATCTGTGAGCATTGAGTTAAGAAAACGTTTCGCCGAGCTGGGTTATTTAGGTATAAACCTTGATAATCAATATGGTGGCGCGGGTATGACCCACCTCGACGCAGTTATTGTCCTGGAAGAAGTCGCTAAAATTTCGATAGCCGTGGCTTTTCCAATTTTCGAATCATGCTTCGGCCCTTCTCTGGCTGTAGCTCATTTCGGCAATGACAAAATGCGCAAAGAAATTCTGCCCAAAGTTTGTTCTGGTGAAATCGTCTTAGCAGTTTCTATGTCTGAGCCCAATGCAGGCTCTGCGTTAACTGACCTAACCACCCAAGCTATAGTCGAAGATAATAAAGTTATTCTGAATGGCACCAAACGCTGGTGTTCTGGTGCCGGGCATTCAGAAGCTTACATTGTTTACTGCCGCATGGATAACGTACAAGGCGCGAAGGGCGTTGGCGCAGTGCTGGTGTTGAAAGGAGCGAAAGGCTTTAGCTTCGGTAAGCGGGAAAAGCACATGGGGTTTCGCGGGATTCATAGTGCGGACATGTATTTCGATGACGTAAAGGTTTCCACCGATGATATTCTTGTTCCTGCTGGCGGCTTCGGCAAACTCATGGATGCCTTTGATCTCGAGCGCTGTGGCAATACGACTATGTCACTGGCCGTAGCCCAATCCGCTTTTGATTATGTATTAGATTATTGTCAGCAAAGGGAACAATTTGGCAAGCCACTGATCGATTTCCAGGCAGTACAAATTCATATCGCCGAGATGAAAATGAAACTCGAAGCTGCCCGACTTTTATTGTACCGTGCCGTGGTGAACGCTGAGAAAGGGTTACCTTCAATTGCTGAGAGCTCAATCGCTAAATGCTTTGCCAATGAAACTGTTCGAGAAGTCACTGGGAAAGCGATGCAATTGATGGGCGGTTACGGATACTCTACCGAATTTCCAATTGAGCAAAAACTCCGTGATGCATGGGGCTGGGGAATTGCCGGAGGATCGATCGATATTCAAAAGGTAAATATCTCAGCGGCCTTAGTTGGCAGAAGATTTAACCAAAGAGCAAAATAGCCCCATCGGCAACTAGAACATGACTAAAAATGCATACAAAATAATTCAAAGGTGAAGCAATGAGCCCTATGCGATTCCTAATTGAGTCGGTAACTTCAAATAACCAATTAAGCGGCCAATTAGTTAGCGGCTCACTCAAAAAGGGAGAGAGTATTGCTCTAGTACCAACTGGCCAGCAATCTACTATTCTTTCCCTTGCAGAAGAAGGGCATCAACTCAAGAACGCTGAAGCAGAGTGTATACTTGATCTAGAACTCACTTATTCAGTTCCAATGGCGGCGGGAAATATTATTGTTCCTGCAGATGAGAGACCAGAATACTCAGATCAATTTGAGGCAAAAATTTACTGGCTTGATATTCAGCAACTATTTCCTGGCCGGACTTATCAATTGAGGTCCATCGGCGGCAATACAGAAGCATCTATTAGCCGACTGAAATACAAAATCGAGATGGGCCAAAATCAACAAATTGCTGCCAATACATTAAAACAGGGAGAAATTGGAGTTTGTAATATCGCTCTGATTCGACCCATCATCTACGATACGCATGCCCATTGCCCGCAAACAGGATCGTTTCAGTTAGTCGACAAGAATACTTTTAAGGTTGCCGCCCGGGGTGAAATTAGGCATGGACTAAGACGGGCCAGTAATATTCACTGGCAAGCTCTTGATGTAGACAAAACAAGTCGCGCGATTATAAAGCAACAAACCCCAAGAGTAATTTGGCTTACAGGACTCTCCGGATCTGGAAAATCCACTATAGCCAACTTAATCGAAAAAAAACTGATCGCAAAATCTCGACACTCATATTTGCTTGATGGTGATAATGTCCGCCACGGTATTAACAAAGATCTGGGCTTTACCGACGCAGACAGGGTAGAAAATATCCGCCGTGTCGGTGAAACAGCAAAACTAATGTTGGATGCCGGGCTTATCGTGATCACCAGCTTCATCTCACCTTTCCGGGCTGAAAGAGATATGGCCCGCAGCCTTTTTGATTTCAACGAATTCATCGAGGTATTTGTCGCTGCCAGCCTTGAAGTTTGTGAACAAAGAGATCCAAAGGGCCTATACAAAAAGGCTCGTAGTGGTGAAATCAAGAATTTTACTGGTTTAGATAGTCCCTATGAACCACCACTAAACCCGGAGTTGGTTATCGATTCATTAGAGGTGACCGCTGAACAGGCTGCGGATACGATCATTGACTTCGTTGAATCAATAAGTGGATAAGAGATAATCGGCTAATGAAGAGCAGCTGTGTTGGGCTTTTCCTTGCTTTCTGCAAATTCAGGATGCAGAAGATCAATATTTTTTACTAGCAACAAATCGTGCCGGCATAGACGGTCGTATTCATCCACAGCACGCACGTCAATGTCGTCCAACAAAACACAAACAACATCGTCGTCATCTATGTCCACAACCACACAGGATTTGAAGCCAGCAACTGTATTCAGTGACACTTGAGAGCCAATCTCACAGTTATATAACAAGTAAGAGCTATCAGTTTGCTTCAATAGGCCATAAGAGGTAAAGGCAACTCCAAACCCAGCAGCAGCCACTACATGAATAATATCGATAATGTCAGGATCGGTAAGGTCAATACGCACGGTTTCAGGAGCCAGGAGTGCAGTGTTTTGCTGTTTCTGATTAACTAACTTGAGAAAAAGACTAATGTCTTCCTGATTCCATTCCAGTGTTTCTTCTTTTTCCGAACGAGTGTTATCCCCGGAAAGGCTTAACACCGTTGTTTCAATGGTAAGGTCTTTGATCTCGGTGTCGGGAGGGCATGGAACAACCATGGCGACAGAACAGTAACCTTCGCTGCTCTCAGCACTAAGTTTCCACAAGAAAGGAATTTGGCTACTAAGCTCAATCATTTAAAACTGCTACAAGGCAACTAATAGGATCAACATATCACATTCCGTGCCAAGTCAGAATGCTATTAGAGACAAAGTTGAGCGTAATTAAATTAACATTAAAATAAAAATTATCAATGCCGATTTTAATCAACTTAGCAGACTTTGCTAAAAGTCAGTTAAGCTACCCCTACTAAGCTATTGAGAACCCAAACAATTTAAAAGCCTTCGTGGGAACAGTTTTTTCCACAGAATCTGTGGATAAGTCAGTGCATAAAACTTCGTTTTCACTCTACAGACTCGAAATTACGCCTGCGCGATACATTCTGATCAATTTTTAACCAAATCAATATATCTTTATATATCAATTAGTTATAAGTTATAGAATGTTCGTTTTATAATAAAACACGCTATTTATAGGGTTTTATAAAGGGGAAGTCATTTTTGTGCATAAATTCTCGGGAAAAAAGAAAAACAAAAATTAACAGCGTCTGTTTAACACTGTTTTTATTGAAGTTTTTCAATCTATAATAACGTTCGTTCTGAAAGGTTTTTTTGTTTCAAATGAAGGACTACAGGCTAAATCAGCAATGCAAAATCATAACTCGAAAACCCTTACTTTTTCTAAAAAGCTCTGAGTTTTTTTGATGACCTCTCTATTAATTTTAGCCTAGGGTATTTCCCGTAAAAGCCAACTCAATCGAAGCCATAGCGATCCAGTTATCGAAGATGCCGAAGCGTTTTTTGTTGATAATTCAGTATTAATACTCGTTCGCAATGCGCACCCTTTATTACTAGACTAACCGACTATCAAATCCCTCTCTTCATCTTTGGGTGTAATAACCAATACTGACGAGTCGCTGGTAGCATACAGCACTATAATTGGTTTCAATAACGCCCATTTCCTGCCCTATAATCTTTCACTCTACTTAACTGTTATAGAATTTCAGACGGGCATAGGAACCACAAAGCCCTTCACTGTTCGCAACATTTTTTTATTGACGGGAGGTTAGCTTAGAACAACACAGCAAGCCACTGAAGTGATAGAAAAAGACACGTAAATTCCTGCAGAATCAACATCGTCTAGGTAGCCGCTCTTGATACTGGTCAGGATTTAATTACCATTGCTAGTAGACTGCCAAATAGCAAAAACCGAGCACCTAAACGCATAACAATTCAAGCAGATCTTATTCAACATCCTTCATAGCAGCTTTTAATCTCACGCTACACTTGAGTCGCTGACGAATTATTGGAAGGCACCAGAAATATTCGCCCTATTATTTTTTAGCTGGAAACCCGACCTAGGTTTCGTCTTCGATTATTTGGGGGATCTGTATTTTCTATTTCTCTCACAAATTCCACTTATTTTGCAGTACTCTGCCGATTATATGGCCATGAAAATAATTTTTACTTATCCTCCCAATTAGCGGGAATTCAATTAGGGGACACG
>CAWKZI010000019.1:0-13076 GCA_963854365.1 Gammaproteobacteria bacterium | reverse complement strand
TAAAAAGTTGTTGGATAAAAGGCTGCGCCATTCTTGCGGCTGGACCGACATCTGCACTATCTGGATCGACAGGAACATCTCGCCAACCCACAAGAATCTGATTTTCGTCGGCGATGATTGCATTGATAGCCTGCCGACATTTTTCTCTCTCTTCACTTATCTGTGGAAGAAAAATATTTCCAACCGCAAATTTGCCCGCGTCTGGTAATTTGACACCGAGCTCCCGCTTAGCAATTTTTTGGAAAAAACTATGAGGTAGCGCCATGAGAATGCCGGCGCCATCTCCAGTATTGGCTTCAAAGCCACAACCGCCGCGATGATCCATCCGAGAATTAAGGTGATAGGCATCTAGCATAATTTGATGGCTGGGGTGGCCTTTTATATTTGCTACAAATCCCACACCACAGGAATCCTTTTCCTGAGCAGGATCATACAAGCCCGTTTTCGGAGGATAGCCAAATTTCAGCGGTAGCCGTACTGTCTTTCTCATAAGTTCAACTTGCTCATTTGTTGTTCGCTATTTAGTTCTTTTTGCTTTCGTTACTCGCCATCCCGCAGAGGTTATATCCTCTCGAGTGATTCCCGTAACTTTGCGGAATTTGTCCGGATAGGGCTTTGCGAAATATTCAGTCTTCCTCCCGCGAACCTAAGCGCTGTATTCAGCGCTCCGGAGGGGGCCGAAGAAAGTAACATTACAGCAGAATATGTCAAGGTTTGCGGGGGGTTTCCGCAGCTTGTCGGAGAGATAAGTGACTGAAAAATGGAGCAAAGCAAATTATAAAGAGAATTAAAGAATGACAATAAGTTGGCATGCATTAATACCATTCTAAAGATCTGACGAGATTTGACTGAAGTAAAAGCTGCTTATAGCCTTGTTAGCATTAAAAGCTGTTGTGCCACTTTAGAACGCCGCAAATATCTCCATAATCAAGATTTTCTTTGCTCAACTAAACTAGGTAATTCCGCCTCTATCTAATCATTTTATTTAGTTAAGAAGAACGCCAAACTCTCCAATACTTTCCCCTGCCTCTAGTTCTGATTCATTTCGACCGAAACCTTGTTGGAAGTGAGGGAAATTATAGCGTTCCGTGCTATTCGCTTGCTTGCTAAAATCCAGTAGGTGATTTACTCTGAGCCAGTAACCATGCGGCCTAAACGATAATGATTCTCATTTTTATTTAGCCAAAAACAAGATAAGTGAAGACAGTAAAGATTAAGAGTAAGAACCTTTAAAAGAAATTAAAAAGTGAAAAATCTATTTCCAACTATGGAGGCGAATGTAGCCCGTGAACCCTAAACTAACCCGAAGACGCTTCATAAAAGGGGTGATTGCCTCTGGAGCAGCGGCAACAACCACGACTATGTGGTATGCAGCCAATGGGCAAGACCGCCCGGCTGGTTTTGTTGAACGCCTAATCCGAATCAATGTAAATGGTCAAGAGCGCAGCGTTGATGTTGCCCCACAGGAAACCCTGGCATCGACTTTACGTTATAAACTTGGCTTAACTGGAACCAAGCTCGGCTGTAATCGGGGCGAATGCGGTGCCTGTACAGTTTTAGTGGATGATACTCCAACTTACGCTTGTTCAGTGCTTACCCATTCAATGAAGTTTGCTCGTATAGAAACTGTTGAAGGCCTGGAAGCACCAAATGGTGACTTACATGCAGTTCAGCAAGGGTTCATTGAGCAGCTATCTCCGCAATGCGGATACTGTACTCCGGGTCAGGTGATGTCTGCTGTAGGTTTGCTACGTGCAAATCCAAACCCAACTCGTGAAGAAGCGCGCCAGGCATTGGCAGGTAATATATGTCGCTGCGGTTCTTATGACTCATACTTAGACGGCGTTATGCGCGCTGCGGAAATAGGATAACTATCATGGCGTATATGCATATTGGTAAAGATTTTGTTCCACCCGATGTCGCGGGTAAGGTCACGGGGCGAATTAAGTACTCAGAAGATTACACTCGAGAAGGAATGGTCTACGCTAGGTTATTGACTAGCCCTATTCCTCACGCAAAAGTCGTTTCCATCGATGCCTCAGAAGCATTAGCAATGGAAGGCGTATTTGGGATTCTTACAGCAGATGATGTTTATCCTGATGGCGAAGCTAACAGCACTGGTCTGAAAATTTTAACCAACGAGCCAACTTTAGTTGGTGAGCCAATTCTTGCGGTAGCAGCTGTTGACGAGAAAACTGCAGAAACTGCTATCGCAGCGATCACTGTAACTTTCGAACGGTTACCTTTCGTATTGGACCCGGTCGACAGTTTAGAAGAAGGTGGCCCTGACGCCTACAATGGCGGTAATACATTTGTCTTCCGCGAAGGTTTCGCTCAAGAAAAATGGACATCTGACCAGGTCGCAAGCTTTAGAGCAGGTAACGAGCCAACTGCTGAACCCGCAGCGGAACTTTCCTATGGTGATCTCGAAGCAGGATTTGCAAATTCAGCTTTCGTTTATGAAACACCTTTTACCACTGCAGGTTATCCGCATATGTCGATGGAGCCACGAAGTGCCATGGCCTATTGGGAAGATGGCAAATTATATCTGCACGGAACATCGCAAAGCTTAACGGCTCTGGCGGATGGCATGGCAGGTATCGTTGGTGTGCCGAAAGAAGATTTAGTATTCATCAATGCTGCAACCGGTGGTGGTTTTGGACAGCGCTCACGTGCTGGCAGTATTCCTAGCATGGCGATTCCAGCGAAACTATCACAGAAGATTAATAGACCGGTGATGATGCGTTGCACGCGTGAAGAAGAATTCACGATAGGTGGTGCTCGTCAGGGTTTCCAAGGTTGGATTAAGCTTGGTTTCAAACAAGACGGTACGATGGCTGCAGCAGATCTCTGGATAGTTTCAGATAATGGTGGCAAAGGCGGCGGCGGTGATGCTTTTTCTGCGACTAATGCGATTAGTATCGTGTATCAAGCAGAAGCCGTAAGATTCCGTGGTGTTTCAATTGGCAGTAATACAGCTCACCGTGGCGCCCAACGTGGACCGGGTGAGAACCAGATTGCTGCGATTGTTTCTCCAATTCTCGATAAAGCTGCTGAAGAGTTGGGTATCGATCGACTGGAAATTCGTAAGCTAAATACTCCTCAAACAGGTGACGTTGGCGGAATTAATCGTCAGCCATTTACCAGCGCGTATATGCCAGAAGCTTTAGAACAGGCAGCCACAGCGTTTAATTGGGAAGAACGTATTACGCGATCCCGTCAACGAAACGGCACCAAGGTAACCGGAATTGGCATTGGTCAGGGTTATCACAATGCAGGTCGAAGCGGTATGGACGGCATAATTATGATGGGGCCTGATGGTCGCCTCAGGGTTCATAACGGTGTAGGCAATTTAGGAACTTATTCATACGCCTCAACATCGCGCGCTGCGGCAGAGGTATTAAAAATGCCTTGGGATCGTTGCGATGTGATTACCGGTCGCACGGATAATCATCTACCAATTACCTCCCCACAAGATGGCAGTAACTCCATCTTTACTAATACGCGAACTTGCTTTGGTGCAGCTCAAGATATGCTTGCTAAGATGAAGGAAATTGCTGCGGCAGACCTGGGTGGTGATTCTGCAGATTACGATGTTTCCAATGAGCGAGTTCACCAGATAGCTGATGACACTGTTGGCATGACCTTTGGTGAAGTTGCGCAGCGAGCAATGGAGCTAGGTGGCAAATACACCGGTGAAGCGGAACTTCCGGAAGAGCTTGCAGAGTGGACGCAGATTTCTGTTTCCCGTCTTGCCGGTTCTGGTTTCATGGGTGTTTATCATGATCCTCGCCATTCTAATAATCCTCCTGGGTTTACGGTTACTTGTACTGAAATCGAGCTTGATACAGAGACTGGTAAAATTGAGATTCTCGATATGGTCAGCATCGCTGAATGTGGCACTGTTGTTCATCCACAAGGTCTTAAGAATCAGTTGGTAGGTGGTGGAGTTTGGGGTATAGGCATGTCAGTGCTAGAACGACATCTATACGATCCGCAGAATGGATTACCTGCTAGTACTGGCTACTGGCAGAGTAAAATTCCAACCTATTTGGATACACCTTTAAAAATTGATACCGGTTGGGTGGATCTTCCAGATCCTGAAAATCCAGTGGGTGCTCGTGGTATCGGTGAGCCCTCAATGGGTTCAGTTTCTGCCGCATTAAACGCTGCTATTTCCGATGCGCTCGATGGACATGTGTTCAACGCAACGCCGGTAACTACAGATATGATCGTTAACCACATAGCAGGGATCTCCGAAGAATGGGTTCCTTTAGCTCAAAACAATTTCCGAGGTTAATATGGTAGCCACATCACATGACGTAATGCCCGATATTGAACTTTATCAGCCAACTGATGAAGAAAATGCCTTGGCATTAGCAAATACTTTAGGCGCAGATGGCTGGATAGTTGGTGGTGGTCAGGATACTTATGGTTGGTTGAAAGACCGCAATAAGAGTCCTGCAGCCATGATCGAGCTGACCCAAATTGATGCCTGGAAAGGAATCAAAGAAATCGCTGATGGGATCGAAATTGGTGCGGTTACAACCCTCACTGATATTGCTAATCATCCTCTAGTGCAATCGCGCTATGCCTTGCTGGCAACAGCGGCAGGCAAAGTTGCGAGTCCACAAATCCGCAATGTTGGAACCTTAGGCGGCAACCTGAATCAGGATGCTCGCTGTTGGTACTATCGCCGCGGACTAGATTGCTACCGAGCAGGTGGCAACATCTGTTATGCCGATTCTCCAGAAGGTTTAAACCGAGAGCACGCACTGTTTGGTGCTAGTCGTTGTGTTGCGGTTAGCCCTTCTGACACAGCACCCGCGTTGGTTGCACTTGATGCGACAATGGTAGTTGCCAGTTCGAGTGGCGAGCGCTTGATTCCTGCACAAGACTTTTTCGTAGGTCCGGAACGAGATATTGTCAATATGACTGTGCTCAATGATGATGAAATTCTGACTGCGGTTAGAATTCCTAGCACTTGGGCAAATGCTGAGTTCTACTTTGAAAAAGTAGCCGATAGAAATGTTTGGGATTTCGCACTGGTTAGCATTGCCGCGGCGTTTAAAGTCTCAGGTGGTTCTATCGAAGATGCGCGCATTGTTTGTGGAGCTGTCGAATGTACTCCTCGCAGGCTTGAATCGGTTGAAAGCGCAATTCGTGGCCAGCAAAGGTCTGAAGAGCTTGCGGCTAGTGCCGGCGAGATGGCTACAGAAGGTGCTCGGCCTCTGAATTACAACCATTTCAAAGTTCCGTTAATGCAAAATTTGGTTAAAAGAGCGATCCGAGGCTAAACCTTGGGCTCATTCCAATCCAATAAACATAAAATCCAGTACATAAAAATAAGAGGTTAAGACAGTGGGAGAAGGAATAGTTCGCTATAAGCGCGATGTATGGGGCGAGGAGGTAATTCTCGGTGTTTCTTGGGATTTACTTTGGGTAGTATCAGTAGCTATATTAGTTCTTCTCGCAGCCCACGCAATCATCATGGCCGCTTTGGCCAACAAAAAAATGGAGAAGCCTTCCGCTGCCGGAAGACGCGTTATTCGGCACGAATCAATCGACAGATTGTTTCATTGGGTTATGGCGGCAAGCATATTAGTGCTGATTTTGACCGGTATCGCGCCAATTATTGGCCTGCGAATTTCTTGGTTAAATATCCATTGGATTTCAGGCTTGTTGCTGACGTTCGTTGTTGCTTTCCATATCATCCGTTCTCTGTTTTGGCAGGATTTTGTATCAATGATATTGGGACCCCGAGATTTTGGTGAACCTTTTGATTCAACGAGGAAGCCAGGCAAATATTCCTTTGAGCAAAAAGGTATGCACTGGGCCGTAACTGTTGTGGTACTTGCAGTAATTGTTACCGGATTGTTGATGTTCTTGCAAATCGACTCACCATTTTGGGAACGCACCAACAGCATGCCTGAAAGCCAACTGGGTTTAGTTTTCTTGCTGCATGGGTTATCTACATTGGCTTTAGTTGCGTTGGCGTCTGCGCATATTTATTTTGCGCTGCGACCGGAAAAGATCTTCTATACTCGATCAATGGTATCTGGTTGGATTTCCGAAGATGAAATGGCCGCGAATCACGACACTAGTCTTTGGTCTCCTAAAGAAGCCGATTAAACAGCCAGAGTAGTAGACATGGAAGACGATATAGAAACGATTGAATCTGGCTACGAATTCTTGTTGGCATATGCTGCACAGGGCAGACCAGCTGGCGTTGAGTCGGGTCCTGGCCCTCACGCAAGACCAACTATAGATGGGATGGCTGTTGCGATGAAAAATATTGCAGCAGCTTTTTCTGAAAGCGCCAATGATTTTGAGCAAGTTATTGCCAATGATTGTCGCAATGCAGGGGCTGCTTTAACTTTCTTGCTATCTCAGGAAAAAATCGGTTCAGAAGTTGTAGATAATCTGAATGCCTCAATTCACTTACGTGCAGTTCTCACAGACTTGTTCCTCTATAGCGAGGCCTTGAAACCATTGGCTGCAGAAGATGATTCTATTGGTGGTAGCGAAGACGTCGTTAAAACTTACGAAGCAAATAATTCGAAAAGCTCTTGATCTGGAATGAAACATTAGCTAGAAACTGAAAGTGTAAAAATAAAAAAAGGGAGTTAAACTCCCTTTTTTTATTTCTTTTTTTCGCTAACCGAAAAATTTGACTAGAAGCTTTATCTCTAGCTTTCTATTCAATATTTCCGAGCTCTAGATTTTTATTCAGTAGGTTATTCCTCGAAGAGACTGTTTAACAATATGATCGATTGGCCTTCCAGACTTCAGCTTGCTCAACTCCCTACGCCTGTCACTAAACTAGAAAAGTTCTCTATGCAATTCGATGACGTGTCGATTTACGTAAAGCGTGATGAGACAACAGGAGTTGAAGTTTCTGGCAATAAAATTCGCAAATTAGAATTCTCAATCGCGGAAGCACTGGATCAATCTTGTGACACGCTAATTACCTGCGGTGGGGTGCAATCGAATCACTGTCGTGCTACTGCGATACTAGGCGCTCGACTTGGTTTAAAAGTCCATCTTATTTTACGCGGCGAAAAACCATCTATGCCTGATGGGAATTTACTTATGGGCCATTTAGCAGGAGCTAAAATTAGCTACCTATCCCAGCAGGAGTGGCCTACGCACACAGAACTGGCTAAAACCCTGCAAACCAAATACTTAGCGGCTGGAAATAAAGCACTGTTTATTCCGACTGGGGCTAGCGATGAGATCGGTCTTTGGGGGTATATCCATGCTTGCCAGGAGTTACAGCAGGATTTTCAAGACCTCGGCTTTGAACCTGATTATATTGTGACCGCCACCGGGTCAGGCGGGACTCAAGGAGGGCTCATTGTCGGTGCCGATTTATTCGATTTCACTGCAAAAATCGTCGCGTTTAATGTCTCCGATAACGGTGAGTATTTTCGAAAGAAAATCAAAGAAGATGTCATGCTTTGGATGCAAAGATACAAACAATCCATTGATCTTGAAAATTTAACGATCAATACAATTGAGGGCTATTTGGGCCCGGGCTACGGAGAAGCCGGACCTGAGATTTTTGCTACCATCGCCGAATTGGCGACAAGTGAAGGAATATTTCTAGACCCAGTCTATACAGGAAAAGCCTTTCATGGCATGGTAGCCGAGTTAAAAAAAGGAGAAAGCGGCCAACTGCCGGGCGCTCGGAAGGTTTTGTTTATTCATACCGGCGGTTTATTTGGGGTTTTCCCTCAACAAGGGAATTTTTCATTCGAATAAACGGTTTGCTGAACCACTCATTTATGAATTTGGTATTACAACCATGACTCAGAATATTTTAGATAGAACCTCATTATTCCCAAATCGCCCCTATACTCTTTTTACTGTTTTATCACTGGTCATTAGCATTGGGGCCTCCTCAGTTGTTGCTCAGGATGGAGTTTCTGGTGCTACGTATGCAGACTCAGCCGCTGATGGAGTAGCGGGAGCCACATATGCCGCAGCCCCTGCTCCAGCTTCCGGACCGCATGATACTGACTATGAGGACTCCCTACTTAGTGGTACTCGGCAACTAATCACCGACAGTCTCCGTTCTGGAGAAGGTTATTTTAGCGCTGACGGCGAGCGCTTTATTTTCCAAAGCGAACAACCTGGCAATAACCCGTTCTATCAAATATTTGTCATGGATTTAAATACAGGGGCAACTAGTAAGGTTTCACCGGGAATAGGCTTAACCACTTGTGCTTGGATTCATCCGACCCAGGACAAAGTAATGTTCTCTTCAACGCATGAAGATCCAGATGCCTTGGCTAAACAAGCTGAAGAGATTGCAATTCGGCAGAGTGGAATCGAACGTCCCTATGGCTGGGACTATGATCGGCACTACGATATCTACCAGGCAGACTCCGATGGTAGTGGCATTGTGCAATTAACTAGTGCACTTGGTTACGATGCTGAAGGGTCGTACTCGGCTGATGGTTCTAAGATATTATTTGCTTCAAATCGAGATGCCTATCAACGCACTTTGAGTCAAGCTGAACAAGTTTTATTTGATGACGATAACGCCTATTTTATGGACCTCTACCTTATGGACGCTGATGGCTCGAATGTTGAGCAGTTAACTTTCTCACCCGGCTATGATGGCGGCCCATTTTTTAGTCCAAATAATGAGCAGGTAGTTTGGCGTCGCTTCAATCCTGATGGCAACAGTGCAGAGATTTGGACGATGGATATTGATGGCAGTAACCAACGCCAACTAACCGCCGATGCGATGGTCTCTTGGGGGCCATATTTTCACCCTAGTGGCGAGTACATTATTTACTCAAGTAATATCCTAGGTCATGCCAATTTCGAATTGTTCATGATTGATCCCTTGGGGCTAAAAGGCCCAATTCGCGTCACTAATACCGATGGTACAGATATACTGCCGGTGTTCTCTCCAGATGGAGGCCAATTAGCGTGGAGTACGACGCGCACACCTGGCGGTGCTTCCCAGATTCATATGAGCGATTGGAATCATGAGCGAGCCTTGGAACTATTGGGCCTGGATTAATTAGCAGCTAATATAATGCGCAACCAAATCGTCATAGTGCTGTTGGTATTTACTTTTGTGGGAGTCGCTCATTCACAGAACCAACGCGTTCAATCTAGTGTGCAGGCGGGGCAGGCTCCTTCATCTCGCGCCGGATCTAATTTAGTAACTAATGCGCTATTCGAAGATGAAAATATTGTTAAAGGCACCATTCACCATGACCTCGAAGTCTTTCTAGATCCAATCAATGAATCCATTCGAGTTAGCGATAGGATTACGTTTCCTGATTCCTATCTGGGTCAGTCTCTCAGCTTTTCTTTAAACGAAAATTTACGCATTATTGATAGCAGCGAAGCTTATCAATTAGAGCGGACAAGCACCCCTAAGGGTGTTGTTAACAGCAATACCAGTCAGATAGCTGCAGCTACTAACTATTCAATCAGGCTAAACCCAAATAATCAAAATGAATTAACACTAAGTTATGAAGGTGTGATTAATGATCTAGCTGAGCAGAACAGCGCTGAATATGCGCAAAGTTTCGCTGAAACTACAGGCATTATTTCCGAACTGGGCATTTATCTTAGTGGCACATCAGCCTGGATTCCCTACTTCGATGAAGAGTTGATCCGCTTCACACTTAAGACAACATTTTCTGAAAGTGCGAATACTTGGTCTGCATTAAGTCAGGGGGAACTAACTTCATTAATATCGTCGGACATTGAAGCAAATTCCTCTGAGAGATACTGGCAAGTTACCCAACCTACCGAAGAAGTATTTTTGATAGCAGCGGACTTCACAGTGTATTCGCAACAGGCGGACGACGTTGAGGTAATGGCCTATCTTCGCACTGCTGATCCTAATATAGCTGCCAAATATATGGATGCGACGGATAGATATCTACAACTCTATGAGCCTTTGCTTGGAGATTATCCCTACAGTAAATTTGCATTGGTAGAAAACTTTTGGGAGACGGGCTATGGCATGCCGTCTTTTACTCTCTTGGGAGAACAAGTAATTCGTTTCCCCTTTATTCTAGAGTCTTCCTATCCACACGAAATTTTGCACAATTGGTGGGGTAATGGTGTTTACCCAGATTACGATTCCGGCAATTGGAGTGAGGGGCTTACTGCTTACCTAGCTGACCATCTATTCCAAGAAATGGAAGGGCTAGGTCATGAGTACCGCAAAGAAATGCTTGCTCGCTATAAAAACTATGTCGCAGAGAGCTCAGATTTTCCCTTGGTAGAATTTACTTCTAGAAACTCCGCTGCTTCTCAAGCCGTGGGCTACGGTAAGACGCTAATGCTGTGGCATATGCTCCGTATCGAAGTAGGAGATGATGTATTTCTGCAAGGTCTGAGACAGTTTTATAACGAGTTTAAATTCAGTAGGGCTTCATTTAGTGACATAGCCAATCTATTTTCAGAACTTAGTGGTATCGACTTGAGCAGCTTTTTTACTCAGTGGGTTAATCGGACTGGGGCGCCTGAATTATCGGTTGCTGTCGAAGAAGCAAACGGAAATATGGCGCGGATTATGTTTGCTCAAATTCATTCAGCCGATCCCTATAAATTAAAGGTACCAGTTGCTCTCTTTTATGAAGGAGAAGAAGAACCTCAAATATATAATGTCGACTTAGCGCAAAAACTTGATGGTGTTATGGCCGAAGACTATGAGCGATTGCAGGCAGTATTAGTTGATCCTTACTTCGATGTGTTCCGAACTCTCGATAGAGAAGAAACGCCACCAACTATTGGAGAACTGTTTGGTGCCGGACAGATAACCTTTGTTCTTCCATCAACTGACCGCCAGCACTGGACACAAATGGCAGAATCATTTGGTCAAGGTGTAAATTTTACTATTGTGAATGCTGACGAAATGGAATCCATACCCGAGGACCAATCTATTTGGATACTTGGCAAAGACAATTCCCTAGCTGCAACTTTGGCTACACAAGTGAAGGATTATGGCGTTGAATTTAATGACTCAGCTGTGATTATAGCTGGGAGAGAAGTTAATTATATTGACAGGAGCTCGGTGCTCATCGCTCGACATCCAGCTAATCCTGAGTTAGCCATTGGATGGATCCATGTAGACGATATGATCGCCATGTCGGGTATGATTGAAAAATTGCCTCATTACGGCAAGTATTCTTACCTGAGTTTTTTTGGTGATGAGCCTACTAATGACATAAAGGGAGTCTGGTCTAGCTCTGAGTCGCCATTGCGTTGGGTTAAGCCTAATTTACTCGGTGCTGTTAATTTCGAGACACTACCTCCTACAGAGCCAATTGCTGTATTGCCTCCTAAATATCTACCTGAGCAATTACTTCGTCACAGCCGGCAGTTAACTGATAGCAATATGCAAGGGAGAGGTTTGGGTTCCCCGGGTCTCGACTTAGCGGCACTTTACATAGCTGATCAATTTCGAGCGGCAGGCTTGGTACCTTTGGATGGCACTTATATTCAGCGATGGGCACAGTCGATTCCTGGAACTGGTCTAATCGATATGGGCAACGTCATCGGGATGATTCCCGGCAGCGATCGCGAGCTTAGCTCAAAACCAATTATCATTGGGGCTCACTATGATCATTTGGGAGTAGATCCTGATAGTGGCTTGCCGTTTGCTGGCGCTGACGATAACGCTTCAGGAATAAGTATTCTAATTGAAGTTGCCGCGAAGTTGGCTCGATCTTATTCACCCCTAAGGCCAATCATCTTTGTTGCTTTTACAGCGGAAGAATCTGGCTTGCTCGGTTCTGAGTATTTTATTAATAACCCTCCGGCTGGTCTTGCAGCCGAAGATATTTTCGCCATGATAAATTTAGATACGGTCGGCCGTTTGGAAGGTCGAACTCTACAAATATTCTCTACTGAGAGTGCCTATGAGTGGCCATTTATGGCTCAAGGGATTGGTTTTACCATTGGCGTAAATTCAACGTTCCCCGCTGACACAATCGCCAGTAGTGATCATGTGAATTTTCTTAATGCTGGAGTTCCTGCAATACACCTCTTTGCAGGGTTGCATTCTGATTATCATCAGACGTCTGACACAGTCGAAAAATTAGATGCCAAGGGCATGTCTGACATCTCTTTATGGTTAGAAGAAGCGACTGTTTATTTGGCTGGCCTTGCTGACCCCCTCCGGTCAAATCTGGATGGGGAGAATATAGCTGTAAGGAATGCTGCTGGAGGTGAGCGAGAAGCAAGCCTTGGTACTGTTCCTGATTTTGCATTTTCTGGAGAAGGAATCCGAATTACCGGAGTTACCCCAGGAAGTGCTGGCGAGAAAGGAGGATTGGTCGCAGGCGATGTTTTGATGACTTACAATGGCAAGCCTATGGAAGATCTGCAAAATTATTCAAATCTACTCCGGGCATCAGCCCCGGGCGACAGTATTCAAATCGAAATTCTACGCGGCGGAAAAATCATGTCAGTTGAAGCAATTCTACAGGCTCGTTAAAGGCCGCCTTGGGCTCTTAAAGACCAAGAGTTCCCAAAAGCATTCCAGCCATTACAAACAAAATCGATAAGTACACCAGTGATCGTTTCACTTTGGTTCTCGGAGTCGCCCAATTATAGGTTTCCTCTTCTACAAAAAGGCAGTTTTGTGCTTGTTTGAATAAATTCATACTCTAGCTCCAAATTAATTTTATTCAACGTAAATTAAACGCTATTAGAGTGGCGACTAGTCGGCAGGAAAGAGGCAAAGTGATGAAGAATCCTGATGAAAGATGGCAATTATAGTTTAAGCTGACCAGCACCAGCACTGACCAGTGATGGACTTCGTATCTACTCCCATAAATCCAGGTTTTCGCGTAATAAATTACTCTTTTGTCATACAAACTAGATTGTTAGTCAGTTAGACTAACTTCTCGTCATTTCTTACACTAAACCTCGGATTGAGGGACTTCATCTATGCGTTCTAGCTCATTAAATCTTCGAATGTTTCAGTTACTTGGTATTCTTCTTATGACAACAACAGCCTCTTCTTTAGTACTTGCGCAATCCGCGAGATCAGAAAAAACCGTCATTGCTCATCGGGGAGCTAGTGGCTATCT
>CAWKZI010000018.1:0-13398 GCA_963854365.1 Gammaproteobacteria bacterium | reverse complement strand
GTCGCAGCGCCTCTGCTGGGAACTGCATTGACAGTTGGTCTCTTCATTGGTGTCTTCCAAGCGGCAACCTCAATACAAGAAATGACATTAAGCTTTATACCTAAGCTTGCCGTTATGGTCGTTGCCTTAGTTGTCTTTGGTAGCTGGCAAATTGCGATAATGGTGGACTTTTTTAGACGTATTTTCGAGCGGATCCCAGCGTTGTTTATGTGATGGACGTTTTAGTTTCTGAGGTTATTGATTATTTTTACAAACTACTCTGGCCTATGGTTAGAGTTTCTGCATTTCTCTTAGCAGCTCCATTTTTTTCTTTACAGGCAGTAACTGTAAGGATACGAGTGTTGTTAGCAGCCTTATTAACGTGGCTCGTTTTTCCTCTATCCGATTGGCCAGTAATTGACCCAATCAGTGCCTTGGGGTTTAAAGAAATGTTTGTGCAAGTTTTTATCGGTGTCACTTTGGGACTTATATTACAGATTGTTAATGCGGCGCTAATCGTAGGTGGGCAGAGTATATCTACGTCTATGGGGTTGAGTATGGCAAATATGATTGATGCGAACATGGGTAATGTGCCGGTTATTTCTCAGTTTCTGGTGGTTTGTTCAACCCTCATATTTTTGGGCCTAGGCGGACATATTATTATTATTTCTTTATTGCTAGAGAGCTTTACGCTGCTTCCAATAGGAGAAGTCATTGAAATTCAAGCTTTGGCGGGATTAATGATTCAGTGGAGTTCCATGATATTTGTTGGCGCCGTACTTTTGGGAATGCCGATGATGGCGTCTTTGTTGCTAATTAATATGGGCTTAGGCGTTATTACAAGAGCGGCGCCGGCCCTGAATATTTTTGCTGTAGGGTTTCCAGCGATGATATTGGCAGGGCTATTACTTTTGTTAATGTCAATGTCAAGTATCGGGTTTCGTATCACCTGGTTATGGCAGCAAGCATTTGATGTTTTAGGCCAAGCAATGGGGAGCCTCTAATGTCAGATGAGTCATCAAGCGAAGAACGCACCGAAGAGCCTACCGCCAAGCGGCTTGAAAAAGCGAGAGAAGATGGTCAGATTGTTCGATCTCAAGAACTTTCTGTTGCAGCGATGATGATTGGCACTGCTTTATTTATGTATTTATTTGGCGGTTATTTGGTGATCAAGATAGGAGAAATATTTTCTAGAGGATTTGTATTTGATCGCAAAGATATTTTTGACGCGCACCTGTTGCCCTTTACTTTTGGCACACACGCACTAGAAAGTATGCTGGTGGTGTTACCAATTTTTGCTTTGACAATCATCATCGCTTTTGCGGCTGCTGGATTACTTGGCGGTTACAACGTATCGCTAAAAGCGCTAGCGCCAAAAGCTAGCAAACTTAGTCCTATACAAGGGTTTAAGCGAATATTCGGCATGAAGGCGCTAGTGGAGCTAACGAAAGCATTACTCAAGTTTAGCTTGGTTGGATCCGTCCTTTATATTGTGGTCAGTAACAACTTTAATGCATTGCTTGCCTTGGGCTTTATGGGTGCAAAAACAGCAATGTTCGGAGCCGGAGAGATTATTGCAAGCGGAGTCGTCTGGGTGGCGCTGACATTAATCGTTGCCGCAGGTATCGATGTGCCTTATCAGCTCTACGAGCACAATAAAAAGATGAAAATGACCAAGCAAGAGATAAAGGATGAGTTTAAGGATACTGAAGGACGACCTGAAGTAAAGGCGCAGATCCGGCGTAAACAGAGAGAGATGGCGATGGCGTTAATGATGGACGCCGTAGGCGATGCAGACGTCATTGTTGTAAACCCGGAACATTTTGCTGTGGCACTAAGCTATGACCCGTCGAGCGCGGGGGCGCCAATGCTGATAGCCAAAGGCGTAGATTTTCTAGCCCAAGGCATTCGGGAAAAGGCTAAAGAGAATGGCGTTCCAGTATTTTCTGCTCCTACTCTGGCGCGAGCACTTTATTTTACAACGGACATCCAAGAACCTATTCCAGAACCTCTATATTACGCTGTTGCTCAGGTTATCGCTTATGTGTTTAGTTTGAACAGCTTAAATAAAGGGGCTACCGAGACGGACAAACCAAACCCTGAAGTTCCGCGAGATATGCGATACAACACTGATGGAACATTATATCAGTTGTGAATCTTTGCCTGAGGAGGGCAATTAATGAAAAACACAGACAAGCACGAGAGTCTTGAGCTAGAGCAATACCTCGACGATGGAGATATCTTATATTCTCCCAAGGACAAACAATATTTTCGGTTGGCTCTTGATGCAGTGATTAATCATTCGATGGGTCTTGCTGTAATCGGGAGTAATGAGACAGCATTGACACATTATTCAAGAATTCTTACTTCAAGATTACGAAAAGAAAGAACATTTCAATTGGATAATTTTCCGCCGACTAACACCGAACAGTTGTTGCGGAAGTTTAATCAATTATTATCTCAAATGACAATGGACCAAGCTCGTCAAAAGCCCACAGCGGACAAGCCAATAACGCTAATGCTAGTTAACGACGCTAATGTGGTCGACCCAGTGCAGTGGACATTGCTGTTACAGCTCCTTTCGGACTTTCCTGGTATTAATGTTCGCATGGTGCTGTTCTTCAACAAAGCTACATGGCCAGCTTATGATGAGACGTTAAAGCTTCTAGGCAGAAATCTTTTCCGCTGGGATATAGAAATACCCTCTACTCTGGAAGCCAAAGAGTTTTTTTCAGCCGCCCGAGGAACTATATATGAAAGGGAAACCGCTCTATTCCTAAATGATGTTGGCTTAGAGGGGGTGGTTAAAGAGGTTAGAATACAGACACAGGCAGATCAGGTGCTCCTGGGAGGCCAGCAAAATGACCACATTACAGAGAACCAGGATGATTCACCTAGAGAACCGTTTGTTTTTAAAGACAAAGATGAGGGTATCAAACAACACTCAGGCAAACAGCCGGGACTACTAAAAGGGCTTATGGTTGTCGGGATTTTAGGGGCTGTGGCTTTTGGATTTTTCCCCAATCAGGTGGGGGAATATAAAGTTGTCCCAACAAGCGTTACTGGTGTGCTTCAGTCCGAGAAGGTGCAGAGCGAAATTTTTATACCACCCCCTTTTTTGGCTGCTGAAACTGTCGAGGAAATAGAGCCTGATCAGCATAGCGTTACCCCAGAAGACAATTACCGAGCGGATACGTCAAATCCAGATCCGCAAAGCGAAGGGATTGTTTTAGAGGATCAGAAAACAATAGCAAACACTCTTCCAATTCGGCTAAACATAGAAACCGAAGGTGAGAGCGCAGATAATAAAAGTCAGCAAAACGGCCTTCAACAACTAAAAATTCTGCCTAAAACTACGTTTTTTGTGCAGCATATAGTCTTGAAAAGTGATCAGAGCATTGTGGACTATATCATCCAATTTCCAGCCCTTAGTGATGCACGGATCTTACCGATTAATTCTCAGGGCAATAAGAGCTTTGGTATTATTTCAGGTCCCTTCTCCTCAAGAGACGAAGCTAATAAATTTGCTACAGGGTCCGGAATACCAGAAGAATTTTGGCTTTGGGGGGCCGAGCAATTAGAGGCTTGGTGCCAAAGAAACCAGACATGTGATTTTTGATGCTAGTACAACAGACCTAAAGATAATCCATTTTCTGTCGATCTTAATGAGAATCCGGGCGCAAAGCCTTTCCTAAACAATACGTTTCTGGAGACATGATGAGCGATAAGAACGATACAAACGAATCTCTTGAAGAAGGCCAAGAGGCTTTGCCGCCGGGAGATGCTGAACCTACCGAAGTTACCGAAGTTACCGAAGTTACCGAAGTTGCCGAAGTTGCCGAAGCGACCGAAGCTACTGGTGGTGAGAATATGATTCATAAGGCTCAAAATGCTTCAGGCAAGCTAATGTCATTCAGTGCTCCAGCTGCATATTTTCTTGGAGCGGCTCTATTTTTAGTTATGGCTCTAAGTATATCCAACAAGGTCAGCCAAGTGGATGACATGCTCAATGCTTTAACTAAGCGTGCTGTAAGCATGAATTCTGCTATTGCTTCATTTGAGGAGCTAAATATAACGATTCAAGATATGGGCGCGATCCAAGATGAATTTCTAGACCAGCAAAACTTAATGTTAATTGCAGTGAATGAGATTAAAACTCAGATTCCAGCGGAGACAGCATTTAAAGTCGCTGCAGAAAATGCAGTGGTGGGTTCTAAAATTAACCAGCTTGAAGACACCTTGGACAAGCAGAGTATTACTGTTGCAAAGGTGACAAACTCTATGGTCGGCTTATCATCTCGTATTGAGAAATTTGAAACCAGCTTGGTGGATGTAAAAAGGCTCACTGATGATGTCGATGCGCTAATCACCCTTGAGCGTGAAAATTATATGGAAGTGCTCCAACGGCAGACTATTCTTCAAGAAGCGCAGTCAGGAAAACAGGTGGTTAAAGTACCTCGGGACCCAAACTTAATCTTCTATTCGATCAAGACGCCATAGCGTCAGTGCTAATCAAGTTTTTCCTCAGTTTCTTCGTGATTCCCGATAGAACCTGACTTATGCGAGACTCGCTTACATCAAGGACGGCGCCTATTTCGCGTAGGTTCATTTCTTCGACATAATAGAGAGACACTATTGTCTTCTCTCGCTCAGGAAGCAGAGCAATAGCTTCACTTAGAGCACCCATTAATTGCTCTTTAAGTAAAATAGACTCTGGTTCATTTGAGTTACTTGCAGGAAGATCAACGGATTCAGGGAGTTGCGCGTCCAGAGAAATGGTCTGAAATTGGTGAGCATGATTGCGTTCCTTCTGATAAGCATGTACATCTTTCTCCATGAAATCAGCAAGTTCAGTATGAGTCGGCTCGCGGCCGAACTGCGCAGCCAGTTTGTGACGCGCCTCATTATGTTCGCGTATATTAACCATGGCGGATCTAGGGAGATACGACATTTTACGTACTTGATCTAAAATCGCCCCGCGGATGCGATTTTTAGCGAAGACATCGAAATCCACTCCTTTACTTGCATCAAAGGATTTGGCGGCTTCTATTAAGCCAATAGTCCCAACCTGTATGAGCTCATCAAGCTCCATAAATTTGGGAACTCTAGCTTGAAGGTGTAATGCGACACGCTTAACCAGGCCAATGTTTTTAAGTAGACTTTCATCGGATTGATTAATACGTTGTATGTCGCTGTAGTCAGTGATGTTAGGCATTTTTTTATCCTACTTATTAGTTGTATCTTGTCGCGTAAGGCGCTCTAAGAAGAATTGTAGACCCCCACTTATCGAGGTTTTTGTCGTTAGTTTTGTGACCGTTTTTGCGAGTTTTTCAAAGTCTCTTGCCGCGGCACTTGAAGGAGAAAATTTCAGCAAAGGTTTTGAGGCTTTAATTGACCGAAGAACCATTTCATCTTCACGGATAGTTCCTAAATGGCCTACCTGGCCGCCCAAAAACCGTTGAATTACAGAATCGACACCCTGATAGAGTCGATCTCCCTCCTCTGGTGATGCCATGCAATTTGTAATAATTGAAATGTTGTCTAGCTGATAATCTTGAATCATGACTTTAATCGAAGCATAGGCATCTGCGATAGAAGAGGGGTCATCTTTGACAATGATAAAGCGGTGTTGGCAGGCGCTGATAAACGTCATCACAGTATCAGAGAGCCCCGCGGCAAGATCTACAATCAAATAATCGAGAGTATCTTCTATCTCAGCGAAAGATTGGATGATCCCGGCGGTCTCTGTAACAGAGAGCGAAGCCATGTGTTGAATACCACTAGACCCAGGGACCAACTGAACGCCCATAGGGCCATCTATGATAATTTCTTGAAGTGTCTTCTCCCCACTTAAAACATGGCTAAAGTTATATTTAGCTCTGCAGCCAAGAGCGAGTTGAGCATTGGCAAGTCCTAGATCGGCATCGAAGACCATTACCTTTTTGCCCATCGAAGCGAGTGAAACCGCTAAGTTAGCTGACACGGTTGTTTTCCCCACGCCGCCTTTACCACTGGCAATCCCTATTACTTGAGTTGAATTTACTTTTCCCATAGCTGGTTTCTTATGTCTCTTGTCATGTTTTAGTTAGATAAATATATTGAATCAGTGATCGTATTATCTCTTTGAGACTGACTCAATCTGGACTCAATGGTAGGTTTGATAGGCTGTGCTGTGTTAATTGGACTCCATCAATGGCAAAGACTTCATCGTTAAGAGATGAATCACATGCTGCTATAGAAATAGCATTGCCTGTAGCCATGAGAGCGTTAATTATCGGCCAAGGGTGAATGTCACTCTCAAGCTGAGTTAACATTACAGAGCTCCATTCAATACGGATTCGTTTTAGATATTTATTGACTGAGATTTCCGACGCATCGGCTGGAAGCAGCAGATGCTTTTTAGCCTTAGGTAAACTTGTGCAGATTTCATTTATTTGATGCTCAAGATTAATCCCGGCTGTTTCAATAAGAATAAGCTTGGGTTCCTCCAGACCTGCAACGACATGCGAGAGCGCACTTGGATTGCTAGCATGATAGGTCTCTACTCCCAACTGCAAACCCAACATCTGAGTTTGTGTCCAGCTTTTAGTTTGCTTGGGGCTATAGTTAATGATGGCGATATTTCTTCCGCCGTAATCGAGGGCTTTTTGTTTCGCTATTCGCATGGCCATCAAAGTGTTTTCTGATCCAGATCGCCCGGCAATCACATGAATGCCCTCCATCGCCTCAAGCACAGGGTTGTGCTTGATTGCACTGCCAAGGGACTTCGAAATGAGTTTAGTGGCTGAATCTACCTTGCTTTCTTTAGCGATCATGTTGCTGACTAAAATACGCAGTGCCGCTGGGATTCCGGCGGCATCTAAGGACGTAATAAGAAGGCTTAATTCGGCAGGTACCTGGCTGACAGCTTTGTTAGCTTCAAGCTCTTGCGATATTCTAAGCTCGCGACGCATCGCGCCAAGTTCATTTTTGACAAGATCAACTAATTCTCTTGCCTTTAAATAATCTCGATCCTCTACCGAGAGGCTATTATCATCGTTAGTATTCTTAACATCCGCCACTGAGATTTTAGCCGGCACGCGGACGTTCGATTTAGAGTCTAGAGTGGGTGACGACCTAAATATCTGGGACTCTATTACCTGATTAAAGCTTAGCTCATCGATATTGGTGGGGATCGAAATCCGTGATTTAGCCGGAGATAGAGAGGTTATCATCGTGTTAGCATCGATAGCCATATCAATAGCCACAATAACTTCTGTCTGCTTTCTGGCCTTTTTATTGGATATAACTAGCGCATCGTCACCATAAAGAGCATGAACTTTTGCCATCGCTTCCCGGGTATCTTTTGCCAATATTCTTTGTAATTCCATTATTTATAGCCTCAATTTAACTTTTTTGTTCTACATCGATGGTGGCGATCACATTGACAGCTTGATCTTCGGGAATTTCACCGTAAGAAAGTACCGTCAGGTCACTGATACGATGTTTAATTATTTTTGCTAACCAAGGGCGGATCGCTGGAGAAACGACTAAAACAGCGGGATGACCTTGATTTTCGACATCTTGAGAATTTGTAGTCAGAGCCTTAAAGAGGCCCTCTGCTAGCTTTGGTTCAATGACCAGGTTCTGAGGATTACTACTTTGTTGGATTATGTTGTGCAGTATCTGTTCCAGAGAAGGATTTAAGGTCATTACGGGTAAGCTATCATTCACATCGACAAGACCCTGCATAATCATGCGCCCTAGTCGCGGACGAATAGCAGCGGTTAGCTCGTCAGCATTTTGGGTGTGACCACTTTCGGTTGATAAAACTTCTATGATTGTTCGCATGTCTCTGACTGACACGCCATCGTCGAGTATGTTTTGAAGAACTTTAGTCACCGTAGCAAGTGGAAGCTTAGCGGGTACTAGATCCTCTACGAGTTTTGGCGATTTCGCGGCAACCTTATCGAGCAATTGCTGAGTCTCATCATGGCCCAATAATTCTGGAGCATTATTGCGCAGTAAGGTATTCAAATGCGTTGCTATGGCTGTCGCAGAGTCTACGACTGTATAACCTAAAGTCCGTGCATAATCTCTTTGAGAGGCATCGATCCAAAGAGCCTCTAGGCCAAATGCAGGCTCTTTAGTAGGTTCTCCCTGCAAAGACCCATGAACTTGACCGGGGTTAATGGCCATTTCTTTGCCGATTCTAATTTCCCCTTTACCGCGGACGACACCGTTCATAACAAGATGATAAACGTCTGGAGGTAGTTCTAAATCATCTCTGATTCGAATGGGTTGGATAAGGAAGCCTAATTCGGCTGAAAGTTTCTTACGGATACCTTTGACGCGCGGAAGTAATTGGCCGCCAGTTTCAGGATTCACTAAAGGGATCAGTCCATAGCCAATATCTAACCCTACCAGATCCACTTGTTCGACGTCGTCCCAATTAAGCTCTTCTAGCAGTGGGTCAGTCGCGTCTGAGGTGAAATTGGATTCCAAAAGAGCCGACGACAAGTCTGAATCAGCATTCTTGGATAGCCATATTGCCAAGGCAACAGAGCCCAATCCAAGGCTTAAAAATATTAATGTTGGCATTCCAGGGACCAGACCCAACAGGATAAGGATACCGCCCCCGATCACAAGAGCGAGAGGATTTCCAAGCTGAGTCTTGGCTTGATTTGTCATTGTTTCGGCTGTCGTCACTCGCGTAACGATAATGGCGGTAGCTAATGAGAGAAGTAATGATGGGATCTGCGCGACTAGGCCATCACCAATAGTAAGTAAGACATAAATTTCACCGGCTTCAGAGAAGCTTAGATTATGTTGCGAAATGCCAATTATGATACCGCCGACAATGTTAATAATGAGAATGAGTAGGCCAGCAACAGCATCACCGCGAACAAATTTTGACGCACCGTCCATAGAGCCGAAGAAATCGGACTCTTGAGAAATCTCCTCTCTCCGTTGCTTGGCGGTGTCTTGATCGATAACACCTGCATTTAAATCAGCATCAATGGCCATTTGCTTGCCCGGCATACCATCGAGAGTAAAGCGCGCAATAACTTCTGATACTCTCCCTGCTCCTTTTGTGACAACAATAAAATTGATAATCATTAAAATGCCGAAAATGATAAAACCAACTAAATAGTTGCCGGCAATTACAAATTCCCCGAAAGCCTCAATCACATTGCCAGCTGCATCGGGCCCCTCATGTCCTTTGACTAAAACAAGGCGGGTTGAAGCAACATTCAAACCTAAGCGAAGCATGGTCGCTAGCAGTAAAAGAGATGGAAATGAGGAGAAATCTAATGGTTTACTGCTGTTGATGGCAATCATAATGATGACTACGCCCACCAAGATATTGAAGGTGAACAGGAAGTCCAGCATAAAGGCAGGCAAGGGCAGAATCAGCATTGAAATGATCAGTAGCACCAAGAATGGAATTCCCAGGCCAGACAGTTCAAATTTTGACATATCCTGTCGTATGGTCGACAGTGTGGCATTAGACATTTAAAAACCCTTTAATATTCAATTACTTAAGAAAATCTATTTTGTAGCCAGCTACTAAACCTTTCTCGTTAATAATTAATAAGCAATATGTATGCCATCTATTTTGAAAAAGAGTAAAGGGTTTTTTCAAGGGAACATTCGTGAATGTTAGTTTTTAACACTCAAGCCATTTCATTACCTGTCGATATAACATTAAGGAATTAGTCAAGACTGCCAACCAAATTTTGTAGGGGTTTAGAAACAATAATGATCAATATTAAACGATTAGATTTATCGCCAGCGAGTTATGGTTTCCGATCTATTACAGCGCTTATGTTAGCGACTATGATCCTCTCAACTGTTGGCTGTGCGACCAATAATGCCAAATATAATGAGGCCATGATCGAAAGTATCATGGATCATAACGATGTTATTGTGGCTACTGGGTACGGTGTCATTAGTATTCAAGAGGGAGATAGTCCCGCGCACAAGCGGCTCCTATCGATAAGAGCTTCAAAGCTTGATGCATATCGCGTGTTACTAGAGCAAGTTTATGGCCAGTATTTAGACACCACAACTACGGTAGCGGAAATGGTGGTTAAGAGTGATTCTTTTCGCTCTCGCGTCCAGGGGCTAGTTTATGGCGCACGCCTAGTCAGTATTACGACGGTTGGAGAGGATACCTACGAAACAACACTTTCCTTGGATAACACAATTGTGTCTGATTTACGGACTCTCTACCTTGCCTCTACGTCCCGCCCCCAGATGGCTGGAAGTTAATAGTTGGGCGAACAATGGACATAGAACTAAGAAACGAGAAACACATGAATATAGGTATGATTAACGCGACCCTAAAAAGTCTTGGAGAATACCCGATTTATTGGCTCCTATTTTGCTGCTCCCTTAGTGTGACGGCGGAAACCGTGACCCCAGAACAGACATTACAGTCGGTAAAACAGGGTTTAGTCGATTTTGCACTGGCAAATGAAATTAAGATTAACTCAACGGCTTATCTGGATAACGGCATACTTCATGAGTCTTCCATTTTATCAAGCCAAGCTATATATCGAGGCTTACCCACACTTTTGGGTTCAGCGGCTAAGGATGCCACCAGCCAGGAAGGCGCTACTAATTCTGACATGTGCCCTGAGTCACGCAGAACTCTGCGGCGAGAGGCTGTCTTTAGAATTGATAAAGACGACGCTATATTTACCAAGCCTAATTCTCTTGGGGACCATAGTTTTTCAGAGTTAGCTACCTTTATAGGGAAGGTGTTCAGCGCCAAAGTGCAAGGCTCCGAAAGCTGGGTAGTAGTAGCAGAGAAGGAATACAGCTCCGGCTATGATAATTATGTACTGGGATCAGGAGCAATCAGAGCGCCCTATAGATTCGACATTAAACTTCGTCCACGAGCCTCTAAAGGCGTAGTAAAAGAAGCGACTAAGGCATGGTTTAATCATGGCGTGAATTACGCGCAAGGCGCTGCGCGTCGAGTGGTTAATAAAATCCCTGGGCGTTCGTATCGAGAAACTTGGCCGTCGGCACAGTTAGAGTATCAATTGACTTTGATTGACCGTGCTACCCAGCTGCCGGTATGGCAAGAAGTTATGCCATTAGATTTTCCGAAAGTTAAGCGAGATTACCTTAAGTCTCAGTTACCTAAATCGCTCATAAATGATATCGAAGCACTTACAGAAAGATTTATTCAGGGAGCAACAGGCGCGCTTCAATGCGAACCATATCGATTCCAGTTGTTTGTGGATAAAGTGTCTGGAGGGCTAGAAATTAATGCAGGTCTCGTTGCAGGTATTAATGTAGGCGATAAATTTCTGATCAGTGCTGGCTCAGACCTTCTGAAGGAAGTGCTGAGTAATCCTAAACTAGACACCTTGGCCTTGGCGAGAGTGGAGGCAGTGGGCGATCATTCGGCAATGCTAATAAAGATTGCGGGCCCTTCTTGGCCGGCGACGAGCGATATTTCAAAGGCCATTGCCACTTACTTCTAATGAATCCGAAGTCTTGTCGGAAGTCAGTAATTTTAATGAAGAGGAAGAAATAGAAATCATGAGATCACGACGCTATTTAAGAACTGCCGTGTTAGCAGTTGCTGCATTTATGGGGCCAATTTTAGTAGCCGCGCTCCCCGAGCGAGCCACTGCAGATTCGGTAATGGCAGAGGCCGCGCTAGGACATTTAATGGGGAAGGTAAATGATTCTAATTGCGACTGTTTGAGCTCGAGTCAAACACATGCAAGTGGAGGGAGTAACGCGCGCGTAAGCACGGACAGTAAAAAACTGCAGTCCTCAGTGTTACAGCGCATAGGGCAGACAAAAGCTAGCCATTATGATGTGCAATCGGGAGATACACTGGATGGTATTATCAAAGGCCAGCTAAGTGATAACCCAGTACATAAAGACATCTTGAGGCAAGCTATTGTGCTCGCTAATCCGAAGGCATTCAGACGTAATAATCCTCATTGGTTATACGCAAATAGAAAAATTAAGCTTCCTGAAGTTGCTGATATTCATCGCGCAGTGTTCAAGCAATCGGCAATCCAGGATGAGTTATTAGGTCGAATTGAGAGCAAAAAATATTGGGTTCGATATCCTTAAAACGCCGGCTATATGCAGGCAGATGTGTGAAGGCTAAGTAATGTGTTGGGACCAGAACAGCTAAATATAACGCCTAGGCTCTCGCCTCTCGGATTAGAGAGTAGCGCAGCAGTTGCTGTATCTGAGAAAGTAGCTCGGGAAATAGGGCTGGCTGATAATCAGGTGATTCGAGGTGTCATAGCGATACGCGCCGGTCTAACTAAACTGCTAATGAATGGCCAAGAATTAGACTGGGCGTCCACTAAGAAATTTAAGTCTGGGGATAGCATTGATTTCCGTGTGCGGACAACTGCAAATGGGCAAACATTGCTACCTATATCGGTTGAACTTGCGAAACCATTAAAAACGGCTAATCCGGTAATCAGTAGCGGGGAATCTTCGCGTTTATTGAGCCTGCTTTACAGACCAGGCTCGGGTACTATTCAAAGTGAGTTCTTTAAACCTAGCGTGGTTCACGAGATCCTTGCACGGAGCATTGACCCTAATGCGAGCCAGGCTATAGCTCAAATAATGTATAGAATGCGAAGTCTCGCTCCAAATACAGTTCGTGACGCCTTACTGGGGTCAGGGCTTTTTGGAGAATTTTTCCTGAAGACTCAGGTTTCCGCTCCCCTAGATCTCAAACAGGTGATGCGTAAGCTATTGCTCGCCTCAAAAGCAATCGCACCGGCTGCAGGCAACATTGAAAAGATCATAGATGAAATTGAGGGTCGCCAGATTGAGGCGTTGCAAGCCCAGCAAAAGCAAGAACTTTCCTATCATTTTGTGATGCCTTTTATTGATGCCAACCCGGTCGAGATCCATTTTCAAAGAGGCGCGATTGGGGCTGATGGAGAGCTACCTATTTGGGTGATTAATTTGCATACTGATTCTGACGACATAGGAAAGCTGTGGTTAAAGACTACGGTTACATCCGACTTAGATATTGCTATGACTATTTGGGCAGACCGCATAGACACAGCTGCCAAGGCAACAGAAGCCGCATCTAGTTTAGAAAAATCGCTAGAAGAGTTCGGGTTAAAGTTGACCAATTTGACTATCTTAAATGCAGAAAGACCTTTAGTAGCCACAGGATTTGCAACGCCAGGCCATGTTTTGGATGTAAAAACGTGAGATATAAGCCGACTAAAACAGCTATTGCTATTCAATATGGCCAGAATCCAGTTCCAATTCTTACGGCCAAAGGTGATGGAGCTGAGGCAGCGGCCATCATTGCAGAAGCCAGAAAAAAAGGAATCTACATTGCGCAGGACCCCTATTTGGTGTCTTTGTTAAGTGATTTAGAACTAAATGATGAAATCCCAGACAACCTGTATGTGGCGGTTGCGATTA
>CAWKZI010000017.1:0-14076 GCA_963854365.1 Gammaproteobacteria bacterium | reverse complement strand
ATCTATCCAGATTTGTTCCGCGGCATCTAATGCCTGAGCAACTGTCTCAGCAACTACCATGGCAACAGCATCGCCAACGTGACGGACTCGGTCCTCAGCCAGCGCTGGGCGGGGGGGAGTCACTATAGCAGAATCATCATGATTTTTAATTGCAGCGATGCAGGGCACATTGCCTATACCGGCGTCTTTCAAGTCAGCAGCAGTGTAGATGCCAAGAATTCCAGGCAATGCTCGGGCGACATCGGTCTCGATGTTCAAAATTTTGGCATGGGCATGAGGAGACCGAACAAAAATCGCTATGCTTTGGTTCGTCAATTCTACATCGTCAACGTAGTTGCCTGAGCCAGTTGTTAATCTTTTGTCTTCATAACGAATTGCTGGTTGTCCAATTCCAAACTTCTGCATATCTAATCCTTTGAGTAAACACCATGCTTTCTACTCATTCTAATTTACTTCGACAAATTCGCCAAAGCAAATTCTAAAGTAGCTCCCTTGATTAATTTTTATGAGTAGTCCCTGTGTTAGAATAAAATCGGACAACAACTAGAATTAGCTAGCAATGCAACATTAGGATATTCTTTAAACGATCGCTGAGGTGTAAAAAACTTCAATGTATAAATAACTTGTAACTTCTAACAAAGCATAAGTTAGAAACCAAGTAATTTGGGTATTAACTGTTATGGAAATGAATGTAGAGCGCCGTATCTCAGCTAGCAAAGAAAAAGTTTGGGAAGCTTTGAATGATACAGAAACACTCAAGGCTTCAATCCCTGGTTGCGATATTTTGGATGCGACTAGTAATACTAGCTTTAACGCACACATCACTGCAAAGGTTGGTCCGGTTAAAGCAAAATTTAAATTCGATGTCACTCTCACGGATATTGATGCTCCCAATAGCTATACAATTAATGGTCAGGGTCAGGGAGGAGCTGCTGGTTTCGCAAATGGCAGCGCTGCAGTGAGCCTGCGTGAAGATGATGGTGAGACCATACTTTCCTATCATGCTAAAGCTAGCGTTGGTGGTAAATTGGCCCAATTAGGATCTCGCTTAATTGATGGCACGGCGCAGAAAATGGCTAACGATTTTTTTGGTACTTTTTCACAGATAGTTAGCGGCGAGTCGGCTGGTATTAAAGTAACTTCTTCTGGGGTCAAGGCTGATAAAACCCATGTTGCCGGTGAACTTGCAAAGGGAGCTGAAGTTGCGGCGAAACAAATGCCTCCCACTCAAAAAGCGGGCTTTGGTGTATGGGTATGGCTTGTTGGTGTGAGTGTGCTAACTATTCTTGCTGGAGTCTATTTGACCTAGATATTCTTTAACTTCAATCCAATTCTTAATTGAACCCTTGAGTAAGGGGTTTTCCTTTTCAATGTTCTTTTTATCTCTTGCTAGTTAATTTAAAGCGACTAATCTAGCGTAAGGCTTGACGTGCGCTGAGCAATCTTTGACACTGTCCGATCGGCTCCAATCAAACATTATATGGATAGCTGAGTAGCCAGCGAATTAGCTTTAGAGAGAGGGAGAAATCAAATGCCAACAGTAAATATGAATGTGAATGGGAAGCCAGTTTCTGCTGAAGTAGAAGGGCGTACATTACTTGTGCAATTTCTGCGGGAAAACCTACGCCTAACTGGTACTCATGTTGGCTGCGATACTAGCCAATGTGGTGCTTGTGTAGTTCATGTCGATGGTAAGTCAGTGAAGGCCTGCACCATGTTGGCATTGATGGCAGAGGGTTGCGAAGTGACTACAATCGAAGGGCTGGCAAGCAACGGTTCTATGCATCCAATGCAACAGGCATTTATGGATAACCATGGTTTGCAATGCGGATTTTGCACTCCTGGTATGGTAATGACAGCGCTGGATATTGTTAATCGGAATGGTAATGATTTGAATGAGCCTACTGTTCGCAAAGAGTTGGAAGGAAACATTTGCCGCTGCACTGGTTATCACAACATCGTCAAGTCAGTCCAGGCTGGCGCCAAAGCGATGGGAGAATAATCATGGTGGCGAATGGAATTGGGGCTAGCGTCCTTAGAAAAGAAGACAATAGATTTCTAATTGGCAAGGGTAACTATACCGATGATATTAATGTGGCGGGGCAGACCCATGCGTATTTCCTTAGATCACCTCATGGTCACGCAACTATAGATAGTATTGATATCCGTGCCGCCGCAGCGTCAGCTGGTGTAGTCGCAGTATTTACTGGCGATGATTTGGCTGCTGATGGCATCGGTCCGCTCATCTGTGGCGTTACAGTTACTAGTGATGATGGCGAACCTCATCGAGCGCCGGCGCATCCGGCTCTTGCCCAGGGTAAAGTTAACTATGTCGGCGATCATGTTGCGATTGTAATTGCTGAGACTTTAGCTCAGGCAAAGGATGGCGCAGAAAAAATTGCAGTTGAGTACGGCATTTTACAGGCAGTCACTGAAACCGGTCGTGCCGCTGATGATGATCAAGCGCAAATTCATGATGTTGCTCCCAATAATATGTGTTTCAACTGGCCCTTTGGCGATAAAGAAGGAGTTGAGGCTGCATTTTCTTCGGCCCATAAGGTTTCAAAATTAGAGTTAATAAATAACCGCATGGTAACCAACCCTATGGAGCCGCGCGCATCATTAGGTGAATACAATACCGGGACAGAAGAGATAACACTGCACGTCACCACACAAAACCCCCATGTACATCGTTTGATTCTTTCTGCGTTCAACCAGTTGGCACCTGAACATAAGCTAAGAGTTGTTGGCCCAGATGTTGGTGGTGGTTTTGGTGCAAAGATTTTTGTCTATGCTGAAGAGTTAGTAGTTGGCTGGGCTTGTCGAAAAATTGAACGGCCAGTGAAATGGACTGGAGATCGTACGGAAGCTTTTCTCGCTGATGCACATGGTCGTGACCATGTTGCCACTGCTGAAATGGCTATGGATGAGGACGGAAAATTTCTCGCCATGCGAGTAATGACACAAGCCAATTTGGGTGCCTACCTGTCCACTTTTGCTACCATGGTTCCCTCCTACTTATATGCTTTTCTTCTAGCAGGTCAATACACAACGCCATTGATCTATTCGGAAGTGAAAGCGGTATTTACTAATACGGCGCCAGTTGATGCTTGCCGAGGCGCCGGTCGTCCGGAAGCAACTTACTTATTAGAGCGACTTGTAGATGTAGCTGCTCGGGACATGGGGCTAGATCCAGCAGAAATACGCCGCCGAAACTTTATTCCTAAAGATGCTTTTCCTTATCAGACGCCTGTAGTCCAGTGCTATGACAGTGGTGATTATGTGGCCGCCTTGGATAAGGCTATGGTGCTCGCGGACTACGAGGGTTTTCCTGCACGTGCTGAAGAAGCCATTGCTCGGGGTAAATGTCGGGGGATTGGTTTGTCGTCTTATGTTGAAGCTTGTGGCATCGCGCCATCTGCGGCAGTTGGTCAGCTTGGTGCTGGTGTTGGCCTTTGGGAGAGTGCACAAGTGCGATTCAATCCAACTGGCAATGTACAAGTTTTCACTGGCACCCATTCCCATGGCCAGGGTCACGAGACTACTTTTGCGCAACTGGTTACGGAACAGTTAGGTGTACCTTTCGAAAATATCGAAGTTGTTCACGGCGATACAGCTAAGACGCAATTTGGCATGGGAACCTATGGCTCCCGTTCTCTTGCCGTTGGCGGAGTTGCTATTGCCAAGGCTTGCGAAAAATTAATTGCTAAAGGCAAAAAAATCGCCGCCCACGCCTTGGAAGCGGCAGAAGGAGATATTGAATTTACCGATGGCAATTTTACTGTCGCTGGCACTGACAAGGCGATGAATATTGGCGAAGTAGCATTCAATGCCTATGTTCCTCATAGCTATCCGGAAGGTTTAGAGCCAGGGTTTGATGAGAATGCCTTCTTTGACCCGCTTAACTTTTCCTTTCCTGCTGGAACCCATATTTGCGAAGTGGAAATAGATACTGATACCGGTGTTGTCGAGATCGTTAAATATTCAGCTGTTGATGACTTTGGAAAGCTGATTAATCCGATGATTGTGGAAGGGCAGGTTCACGGAGGAATCGTGCATGGTGTCGGCCAGGCTTTGTTAGAGGGCTGTCGTTATGACAGCGAAGGACAGTTGATAACAGCAACCTATATGGATTATGCGATGCCTCGTGCAGACAATGTACCGAGCTTCGATGTGGATTACGCCCCTACCGATCCACCGGACAATCCATTAGGTGTGAAGGGTTGTGGTGAAGCCGGAGCAATTGGTGCGCCGCCGGCTGTAATTAATGCCATAACAAATGCCTTAAATATTAAGCATATTGATATGCCGGCAACTCCTGAAAATGTCTGGCGCGCAGCCCAAGGTGTGGCTTGAGTATCACGTAAGTGAAATCTTTAAAGAATTAAAGGGGAATTACTATGTACGATTTTTCATATCACAAGGCTAGCAGTGTCGATGACGCAGTTGCAGCGATGGGAAATGCAGATGACGGCAAATTTGTCGCCGGTGGCCAGACGATGTTGCCAACAATGAAGCATCGATTAGCGGCTCCCTCAGATATAATTGATCTAGGTGACGTAAGTGGCTTGGTGGGTATATCAAAAGAAAGTGATGTCATCGTCATTGGTGCAATGACCACGCATGCGGCTGTAGCAGCTTCAGTGGAAGTACAATCTACCATTTCTGCATTGGCTAAACTGGCAGGCAATATCGGCGATCCAGCTGTAAGGAATCGAGGCACTATTGGTGGTTCAGTCGCGAATAATGATCCAGCTGCTGATTACCCAGCAGCGGTTGTTGCATTAGGGGCTACTATTAAGACCAATAAGCGAGACATAACTGGAGATGATTTCTTTACTGGTATGTTTGAAACGGCATTGGAAGAGGATGAGCTTATAACTGCGGTGAATTTTCCCATTCCTACGAAAGCTGCCTATATAAAATTCGAAAATCCAGCATCTCGGTACGCTATTGTAGGTGTTTGCGTTGCGAAGACAGCAGGCGGTATTAGAGTTGCGATAACTGGAGCGACTCCATGTGTTTATCGTGGCGTGAAATTTGAGATAGCGCTCAATGAAAATTTCTCTAGCAGCGTCTGCGACACAGTAGAGGTTCCTGTTGATATTATGAATTCTGACATTCATGCAAGCGCAAAGTATCGCGCGCATCTGGTTAAGGTCATGGTTAAGCGCGCTGTGGATGCCTGCGGATAGATTTAATTATGACGCAAGCCTTACCTGAAAGTATTGAAGCGACATTGGCGCTACTAAACCAAAGCGATTACATTGCAGATCGTCCTTTAGCTACTACTTTGTTTCTCGCCCTAAAAATGGGTCGGCCACTTTTTCTTGAAGGAGAAGCGGGTGTAGGCAAAACAGAAATCGCTAAAGTGTTATCAAACTCTTTGGGGCGACGTCTTGTTCGTTTGCAATGCTATGAAGGTCTCGATGTTTCTTCGGCGGTTTATGAATGGAATTATTCACGGCAGATGATCGAGATTCGCTTAGCGGAAGCGGCAGGGGGTATATCAAAAGAAGATCTGGCTGATGATGTTTTTTCTAAAGAATTTTTAATTGAAAGGCCTTTACTGCAAGCCTTACGGGTGGATGAAAATGGACCTCCAGTGTTGCTTATCGATGAGTTGGATCGCACTGATGAGCCCTTTGAAGCATACTTGTTAGAGATTCTCTCCGACTACCAAATTACAATTCCAGAGATAGGTACAATTACTGCCGCGCAACCGCCTATTGTGATAATAACTTCTAATCGTACGCGGGAAATTCATGATGCCTTGAAGCGACGTTGCCTTTATCACTGGGTGGACTATCCGTCTGCAGAGCGAGAGCTGCAAATTGTGAGCACTAAACTTCCTGATATTGACGTTCAATTGAGTCAACAACTAGTGGCTTTCGTGCAAAAGCTTCGTAACGAAGATTTGTTTAAGCTCCCTGGAGTTGCTGAAACTCTCGATTGGGCTGATGCGCTAACTCAATTAGACAAAGTTGCATTGGATAGCGAAGCTATCGACAACACACTTGGTACTTTACTTAAATATCAAGATGACATTACCAAAATTAGAGGGAGTGAAGCAGCTCAATTGCTCGAGCAAGTGAAATCCGAAGTATCCAGCTTCAATGCTGTGAACTAATAGTGGTTGCCTCTTCTCCTGCTGCAACCGATGGTCGCATGGCGGAAAATATTCTTTATTTTGCTCGTCTGCTGCGTTCTGCTGGTATGACAGTTGGTTCAGGCCGTGTGCTTGACGCTATTTCGGCGGTTAAGACTTTGGGTATCGGTCAACGTGAGGACTTTTATTGGTGCATGTTTGCACTATTTGTGAATCGCGAAGAGCAGCGAGAATTATTTGATCAGGCTTTTCATATTTTCTGGCGCAACCCTAGAATAATGGATCGGATGATGGGAGCGATGTTGCCAACGGTTAAAGTTGAACGAGACGAAGAGCTGGAGGAAATGAGCCGGCGTTTATCAGAAGCTCTAGGCATGGATAATCAATCTGGAGATGAGCCTGCAGCGGATAAAGTAGAGTTCGATGCAAGTTTCACTTTTTCAAACAAAGAAGTATTACAAGAAATGGATTTCGAAACTATGTCTGCGGATGAAGTTGAGCAGGCAAAGGAAGCAATCGCAAAACTACGACTACCAATAATGAATGTTCCTACGCGACGGTTTCGCCAAGACGCCAGAGGGTCTCGTATTGACATGCGTTCAACGCTTCGAGCGTCATTACGCTCTGGCGGTGGTATTCCTATAAAATTTAAAAAGCCCCAGTTACGTCATCCGCCGCTAGTCATCCTGTGTGATATCTCGGGTTCCATGAGTCAATACTCGCGCATGTTTCTTCACTTCTTGCATGCAATTACGAACGACCGCGACAGGATTCATGCTTTCGTCTTTGGTACACGCTTGAGCAATATCACTCGCCACCTGAGCCATCGCGATGTTGATGTTGCCCTTGATAAGGTTTCTGTCTCAGTTAATGATTGGTCTGGGGGAACCCGAATTGGGGGTTGCCTCAAAGACTTCAATAATTTCTGGTCTCGTCGAGTTCTAGGTCAGGGGTCGATCACGTTGATAATTTCCGATGGGCTTGACCGATATGATGCGGAGGGGTTAGCTTGGGAAATGGAAAGATTGAGTAAGTCTACCCGGCGCCTGATTTGGTTAAATCCACTTCTGAGGTATGACGGCTTCGAACCCAAAGCAAAGGGAATTCGCGCAATGCTTCCTTATGTTGATGATTTTAAATCCAGTCATAACTTGAATAGTCTTATGGATTTGTCAAATGTGCTAAGCAGGATTGCAGCATGAGGAAAAGAGAAACCTTGGCATGATGCTAGCCTGCTTGTTAACTTAAATAGTGAAACAAGATTTACGTTAGCAATTTAAGCGGAGCGGAGCTTTATGAAAAAATTTGCGAGTTTGATCCTTCTATGTGGTGTGCTGTCTACCGGGGCATTTGCCTCGGAATTGCTGAAATCCGAAAATTTTGAGGTTCCGCCACTGCCTCTTAATCAAGAATTGTTAATGCTGACACTGGAGCTTGCGCCCGGCGAAAAAAGTTCACCGCACCGTCATAATGCCCACACCTATGTCTATGTGTTGGAAGGCACAGTCATTATGCAAGTAGATGGTAAAGACGCTGTTACTCTTGGACCAGGTGAAGTTTTCTATGAGAACCCAGACAATATTCATACACGCAGTGATAATGCGAGTACTAGTGAATCTGCGAAAATTCTCGTCTACATGATAAAAACAATAGGTCAACCGACTAGCGTGCAAGTCTCTCTTTAGTACTAAGAAATAGAAAAAGTTTAAGCGTCCTCATTAGTAGCACTCGACTAAATCAACTTAAAAATTTTGCATCTCATTTAATAGTGGAGTGTCTTGAGAATCATGGGATTCTAGCCATAAATTATGAATTCCAATAGGTTGGAATCAGGGTCGCGAATATAAACACTTATACCTCTTGTGCTACCCCCATTCATCCCGCCGGTGCGTTCCACGGGCCCTTCTTCGATGTCTGCTCCAGCTTTTTTTATCGTTGATAATAAAGAAGTGGAGCTAGCAGACCATATAAAGCAAAAATCGCCGCAGCCAGGCAATGCGGAGGGGCCGCGCAAACTAAATTGACCCGATTGCCATAGTTGTGGGCTGTGAAAGTTAATTTTGTTGTTTCCAAAAATCACTGCGTAGATACCACCATTGTTTTGCTCCACTACACGACAGCCAAGAGCAGTATAAAAGACAATCATTTCATCTACTCGTTGCATGGGCACGGCAACGTGATCGAAGGCGCTAATCATTGGCAGGATCTCCTATTAAATTCAATTTAGGAGTAATAGTTTACGCTAATTTTTGCTCCGTTGAAGTCATTGGCTTCCCTCCTAGGGCCAACAACTAGACACTTCTGGGTTTGCTGTTTATGCTTAGTGGCATCAGGTACAAAATATGATCAGAATTTAGCAATCATTTAGTTTGATGCTTTTTGGGGAAATATCATGTCTATGCAGAAAATAATCAGCCTACTTGCTTTCTTAATTTTAAGTTTGGGAGGACCTACACTAGCTCAGCAGGAGCCTCTGGATAGAGAAGTTCAGATTACTTCTGATATCAGCTATGCACGGGTGGATGGATTCGATCTCAAGTTGGATCTGTATCTCCCAGGGTCTGCTTCTAACCCTGAGCTGATGATTTTTATTCATGGTGGTGCTTGGCGTGGCGGCTCGAAAGATGGCTGGCCAATAAACCGATTGGCTAATTCATTTGCAGAGGATGGTATGGCCGTTGCCAGCGTTGAGTTTCGTATGTCTCATGAGGGCATGTTCCCAGCACAAATTCATGACATAAAGGCGGCGGTTCGATTTTTACGAGGAAATGCGAGTAGCTTTGGCTACAACGCTGAGAAGATAGGCATACTTGGTGCATCTTCTGGCGGCCACTTGGTTGCAATGATGGGAGTTTCCAATGGGCATGCACAATTGGAAGGTAGCGTAGGTGATTACGACAATGTTTCCTCCGATGTCCAGGCCGTGGTTAGCTATTACGGTGCATCCAATTTGCATTCTATTCTCAACCAGTCAACTCCTCATGGTTTGAGTGTTCGTAAACCTGCTCTCGATTTACTTATAGGCGGCCAACCTGAGGTTATGTCTGAGTTGGCCACATTAGCGAGTCCTGTAGCCCTCGTGAATGCGGACTCGGTCCCTCTATTGATGCTACACGGAGATCAAGATCCGCAAATGCCAATTAATCAATCCCATGAGCTACACAGCGCCTATAAAGACTTTAAAATCCCTGTGGAGTTTAAAGTTGTTCACGGCGCTGCCCATCATGACGCTGTTTTCTACGATGATGAGAGCAATGTGCTGATGAAATCTTTTCTCCTAAAGCATGTTAGGTAAAAAGCACTTTAACCAACTAAAATCATTCTGCTCGAGTGATTCTAAAACCAGACACGCTGGCGCTGCCTTGAGAGAATACGCCGATCATGGAGTTTCCTGATCGGCGGGCTCTGTACTCGACTTCTAAAGGCGCTGCTGTAAAAACATAGTAGTCACCATCTCGGATCAATTTAGTCTCAACCACACCACCCTGATCCATACTCTCAATTGTGGTTACATAGCCCTCGGAGGAATTCATAATATGCACGACTAATAACATCGATTGATCACCCATATTGAGTATGCCTGACCAATCACCCGCGATTGATGATGGAGTGCTGCTTCCGCAATTGGCAAACAGGGAAATCGCTAGTACAAAAATTATTTTTGGAAATTTCATTATGATTAGTCGTTCGTTTAGAAAAAAAAGTTTAGCCATTCGGCGCATTTTTCGAACTATTTCGCAATAAAACCTGCAAAGTAACAAAGCTAAAATTGCTACTAAAAAGATAGGGCTGCTCGATACCTATCATTTCTGCTAGTTCTGATTGATTATAGTTTCAGTCTTGCTGCAGTGGTTTTAGTTTCTTATCTAACTTCATTTTTGTAGCGAGTCAAACGTAGCTTTACGAATTAAATGCATAATTATTCTCTGGTACTCCATAGAAAATAAGAAGATGAATATATCAGTAATGTTCACAGATTTTTCGGGATATTAACCTCGGAATAGCATTGGAGAAGAAATTCGAATCGAGGTCTTGCTATTTTGCTGAACCGATTAAGAATTCCGTTTCCCCCAGATTGATAGTAGTCTCTCGTTTCTCGATCAAAGCTATCTTTTAGAATTCTGCAATCAGCCTGTAATTGAATGGATAAGAAGTAGATGGAAACCCCTCCAAGACGACCCTCAAATATTGTAATTAGACCTTTCGCTTTTTTTTTCCTGTTTGTATTTTCGACTTCGATTTTCAGTCAAAATTATGTTGTTCCTAGAACTGTAGAAGGTTTGCCTGATATTAGCGGAGTTTGGAACTATAACGATTCAACTCCATTCGAACGCCCCGCAAGTTATGGTGATCGTGAGTTCTTGAATGAAGAAGAGCTAGCCGCCAGAATTCAACGCAATGCCCTACGGGGTGATGCTATGGCACAGCGGGAAGAAAACCTGGCTGAGCGAATTATTGATGCGGAGTTTACTGATCCCGGAGCCTACAATGGTTTTTGGTCTGATTCAGAAGAACCCTACACGAATATTCGAAGCTCTTTACTGGTTTATCCGTTAAATGGTCGTCTGCCGCCATTGGTTGATGAGTCAATGTATCAGCAGTCGCCTCCGAGTAGCACTCCGTGCGGAAATGATTCGATGGGGACACCGCGTCCAGTTCGAATCTCATGGGGTGCTATATCTTGCGATCGACCAGAAGATTTTGGTTTGGCTACTCGCTGCGTATTTTTCCCTCATACAGGCCCTCCCCACATTCGCGGAACTTCCTATAATAATAATATGGAAATTCTTCAGACCAAGGATCATGTGGTTATCAATGCTGAAATGGGCAACGATCCGAGGATTATTCCTTTGGATGGGCGTCCTGATTTAGATGGACGTATTACGTACTGGGCTGGTAATTCCCGAGGTCACTTCGAAGGAGACACTTTAGTTGTAGTTACTAAGAATACAAATTCTTTAGTTGCCAGTTTATTTCTGCGCTTCGCTGCATATGGCAGTGCAGAAAACAGAGTTCTTACTGAGAGATTCACTAGAGTTGGAGATAGCGCTATGGACTATGAGTTTACTATTGAAGACCCTGATACCTTTACCGATCGTTTAACGGCAAAAATGAATTTGTTTCGCTTAGATGCGCGGATTTATGAATTCGCCTGTCATGAAGGAAATTATGCCTTACCTAATATGATGCGGGCAGCACGGATGGAAGATCAGCAAAATTAGAATTTAGTTTCTGGAAAAGTTGCGCTAAAGCTCAAATGCGCTAGAAATTATGCATTTAAGCTTTAGCGCAATCTGTAAGCTGAGCGAATTGTCTTGATAATTGCTTTATCCAGGCGTAGTTTCAGCGTTTGAATAATACAATTAACCGTCTCAATCGGCCTGCAAAAACAAGAGGACAGAATGATGAATCGCAGCATTCTTAAAAAAGCAGCTCACTCACTAATCCTTTCCAGCCTTACTTTTAGTTCAATGGGGCTATCCGCTCAATCTAATTCTGATATACCAAGGCTGGCAAATGGTCAGCCGGATCTTCAAGGGGTTTGGGATTTTAGAACGATTACTCCGTTTCAGAGACCCGTAGCCCTTGGCGACAAAGCCGTGCTGACTGCAGAGGAAGCTATCGCCTTTGAAGAGGAAGAGAGGGTTCGTCGTGATCGGGATAATTTTACCGATACATCAACTACTGGTGATTACAATGAATTTTGGTATGACCGTGGGCAAGAAATACTCGGTGACCGCCGAACTTCCCTGATTATTAGCCCTTCAAATGGTCGAATTCCTGAACTTACCCAGGCGGCAACTTCTAAGCGGCAAGCTAGCCGGGAGGCGGCAGCCTTGGCTTATGGAATCGAAACACGGCCATTGGCAGAACGTTGCATTATGGGTTTCAACTCCGGCCCACCCATGATACCCAGTGCCTATAATAACAATGTTCAATTAGTGCAAACGGCAGACAGTGTCGTTATTCATAACGAAATGGTGCATAACGTCCGTGTTGTAAGAATGAATACCGCTGGGCATCGAGAAACCCCTCGTAAATGGGAAGGTGATTCAATCGGACATTGGGAAGAGGATACACTAATAGTCGAGACGAAATATTTTCTCCGTGATACCGCTTTCGGCAACTCTAGTGAAAATATGCAGCTTTTAGAAAAGTTCTGGATGATCGATAGCGACACGCTCGGTTACGAGTTTACTATCGAAGACGATACCACCTGGACCGAGCCGTGGACTGTCATGTTTCCTATGGTTAGAAACGTAGAGCCCATGTATGAATATGCCTGCCATGAGGGAAATTATGCAATGGCTGGAATTTTGGGTGGCTGGCGTAGGCTGGAGCAAATAGCTGAACAAGAAAGAGGCAACTAAGTAAGCTAGACTTATGGTCTTTTAAAATTACGCTTGTTGGTGCATGTAACATTTAAAGGCATTAAAAATTGTTAGAAATTAGAAGAGGCAGTAGATATATAGTATCTACTTCCTTTTCAAGTTAATTGTCTCAGTTTTTTCTTAATTTTTTGCATAGCGATAGGCTCAATTATATCAACGCAATTAAACATGCCTCCTCTTCATCAGTGTAGAAGTATTTTATGGTGAGGTAAAAAATCGGTCCTCCGAATTGTACAAAATTTTTGTACTCACTTTTTTGCAGTTAGTATAGCTATAAGATCAATTTCCTCATTATTCTAAAAACTTTAGCAATCTTCACATCTCTACCGCGCTAGCGCTAAGTATTAACCAGTAGGATTTTTTGATTCGCTAGAACTTGTTCCTTCTCGGTCATTAGGAAAAGCTCGTAACATAATACGTTTCCCAGATTTCGATAATGATGATTCATCTTAGAGAGCAGCAGGGTTAGAGAATTTGACCTCTATCAACCCTTCTTTACATTGTCGTCAGCCAGTGGTTCCCGCTCTGGCTCCTGGAAATCTTTGAGTTTAAAAAATACTAAAAAACCTTATGGAGAAGACTCGAAAAATGGCCCTCAAAGGAGTAAGCTTGCTCCTCTATGGACAAATCTTGCTAGTGATCATCAAGAATCATCAAGCTAGAAAGACATATAGATGAAAAACTTTATTAAACCATGTGATCTAGGTAAGGAACGGAAATGCATAAATATAAGACATCAATAATAATTGCGACTATGGCCCTATTAGCACCTGTGCTGGCTAGCGCGCAAAGCCTGACTCCTTTGCAGCAAAAAGTTGCTGCAGCAATGCAAGGCGAACATCGTACTGATGCAGAATTGGCTCGTGATGCAGATCGCGACCCTGTCACTGCTTTGGATTTTATAGGCCTGAAAGATGATATGACGGTTATCGAATTCTTGCCTGCGGGCCAAGCTTATTACACTAAAATTCTTGGACCAGTTCTGGTAGACAATGGCCATCTTATGACTGTTGATAACCAAAATACTTTTGATAGCTGGGGTGATTGGACAGAAGAGCCTGAGTTTGCGATGACTCATCAGGTAGCAATAGAAAATAACTTTAGTCGGGCTGAAGGTCGCTACGTTCCTGGCGAAATCGATTTCGGTGTACCTACTGCTGATTTGTTTTTGCATTTTCGGGAATATCATAACTTCAATGAAAGCGATAATATGCGTATAAATCAGAAAGTATTTGAGACACTTAAGTCTGGTGGTGAATACGTCGTTGTCGACCATACTCGTCGTCATATGCAGGAGGAGGCTGGTGCTTTGGGGCGTCGCGAAGATCCAGTAGATGTGATTTTGCAAGTACAGCGTGCTGGATTTGTTTTAGATCGTATTTCTCATATGTTCTTTGAGGAAAGTGATGACTTAACTCAAGAAGTAGGTCAAATTCCTAATATGACTGATCGATTCTTCCTAGTCTTCAAGAAGCCATAAAAACAGTGCATATTGGAGTGAGTGTTTTTAACAAGCCTTCATTCCAAATGAAGATAATTTTTCAAGGTTTTAAATAGAAGAATTTAGCGTCTAGT
>CAWKZI010000016.1:0-14329 GCA_963854365.1 Gammaproteobacteria bacterium | reverse complement strand
TTTGGGGGATCTGTATTTTCTACTTCTCTCACAAATTCCACTTATTTTGCAGTACTCTGCCGATTATATGGCCATGAAAATAATTTTTACTTATCCTCCCAATTAGCGGGAATTCAATTAGGGGACACGAATGATATATCTACTTATTCGGTCAATGTCTGGAAATATCTCAAAATGTCAGTAAATTCAATCAGCTTCAATAGGTATCTGGTTTTATTGTTTGTGCTTTTTCCCCTTAATTCTCAGCTAACTGCTCAGATTCCCCAACTTGATGAGAGACAACGACTATGGTTGGGGGAGAGAATATTTCAAAATGAGTGCAATGCTCGCTTTGAGTGCCTTACCAGCTGGAATGAAGGTGAAGATTTCCCATCATTAGGAATCGGTCATTTCATTTGGTTTCAAGAGAATCAAGAACAGCCGTTTACTGAAACATTTCCTGAATTGTTAGCATATTACGAGAATTTAGACTATTCCTTGCCGACTTGGCTAACGGATCTATCTAAGCCTGATGCTCCCTGGGCTTCTAGAGAACAATTTATCCAAGAAATCAATGGCACTAAAATGCTAGAGCTACGTACTTTTCTTGCTAATACGAAATCTGTTCAAGTAGATTTTATAAGTCAACGGCTGTACGATTCTCTTTCCGTGATCCTAGCGTCCAATAGCGACAATTCGGCGGCCGCCCTCGAAGAAACTTTTTTACAGATAGCACATAGTCACCCTCCCTATGGTTTGTACGCATTAATTGACTACGTGCATTTCAAAGGTACTGGCACAAATAGTACTGAAAGGTATAAAAAAGATGGTTGGGGGTTGCTACAAGTTTTGCAAGAAATGCACAATCGACCGACAACATTATGGAGTTTTATCCAAGCTGCGGAAATAGTTCTTGAGAGAAGAGTTGAAAATGCACCTGTTGAGCGACATGAACAGCGTTGGTTGTTAGGGTGGAAAAACCGCTTACAAACTTATTTACCTGCTTTATCTACTTTACCTGTCGATAACTAAATCTCCCCAATGGAGCAATTAGCTAACGCAGATGAACATAACTTTTTAGAGTAATCAAACATGTCTTTCGAACGACCAAACATTGAAAGAATGAGCGGATATATACCCGGCGAGCAATCGAATGATGACGATACGATTAAGCTCAATACCAACGAAAATCCTTACCCGGCTAGCCCTGCAGTAAACGAATGTTTGACGGGGATTTCCATTGCCTCATTACGACGTTATCCATCGCCCATAGCTAGCAGCTTCTGCAATGTTGCTGCTTCTCTCCACAATGTCTCTGCTAAGAATGTTATTGCTGCAAACGGCAGCGATGAATTGTTGCGCCTGATACTCACCACATTCGTCGGTAATAACGAGTCCATTGCAACGACATTGCCTAGTTATTCTCTTTATAAGGTACTTGCTGCAATTCACGATTGTGATGTAGTTGAAATTCCTTTGGCTGCAGATTGGTCAATGGCTGCAGATTTTTTACCTCGATTAAAAGAATCCAACGCTAAAGTAGTCTTTCTTGTTAACCCTCACGCACCCACTGGCTTGCTTTTATCACAAGAATATCTGGCAACGATCGCGGAAAATTTTGCTGGCATTCTAGTAATCGATGAGGCCTATGTAGATTTCATTGACCCCGAAAAAAAATACGATTCCATTCCTTTAATCAGCTCTTTCGATAATGTCTTAATTCTGCGTACATTGAGTAAAGGATATTCCCTTGCCGGCTTAAGATTTGGCTATGCATTAGGCTCTACTTCACTGGTGTCTCCAATGCTATTTAAGACACGTGATAGCTACAACACAGACACAATATCTCAGCAGCTTGCTGTAGCTGCTTTACAATCAAAAGCACACGCAGAGAGTGGTTGGGAGAAAATTCGAGCAAGTCGTTCAAAACTAATTTCTGCCTTAAACAATCTTCGGCTGACCTGCCTTTCCAGCCAGAGTAATTTTATTTTGTGCCAAGTGCCTGTAAACATTGGCGCTAAAAACCTCTACCTCCAACTAAAGCAGCGGAAAATATTAGTCCGCTATTTTATCCAAGACCGATTACGAGACAGCGTGAGAATCTCTATAGGCAGTGAGAAAGAAAACAAAACACTACTCGCGGCAATAACAGAAATCGTGAATGCCGATTAAGTTTATGGACTAATCCCCCTCGGAGCTTTATTTTCGACTGGTCCTCAAGGTTTCATAATCTCTTTCCTCTCTATTCTCGAGAAAGAATGCTGCTTTGAGCGAAGATGGGCATAGTAAATTCTACGATATGATCTTTCCTTCTAAGGTTATAGCTAAAATAAGGGCGGGCACTAAGTAAAACAAAAATTATTATCGTCGGTTAATCTTGCAAACTTTTCCTTGGACCCAAATACAGTTGACAAAATAATGAAGCAGGTTTAGAACGGAACCACAGCCACTCTAACAGCGGCATTTTTTACTGATGACAGACTCAATTCCAAAAATATCTGAAAAAACTTACTACTGCCCTAGCTGCAAACAAGCTCTGCGCCGCATAGAAGGCAAGATGGGGCCATTTTGGGGCTGTAGCGACTTTCCTAAATGCAAAACCACACGTAATGATCTAGATGGTAAACCCTCCGAAGAAATCGATGAAAATTACCGCTGCCCAATTTGCACTCGTCGACTGGTGAAGGCTGACAAGGAAAAGAGTAGTTATTGGTATTGCAGCGGCTTTGCCAAGGGTTGCAAAGTTACTTTGGCTGACCATAATGGGGTGCCCGAGCCCGCTCATCGTTGCAAGAGCTGTGGCTTCCTTCTAGTAAAGCGCAAAGGGAAAAATGGCGTATTTTGGGGTTGTAGTACTTACCCTAAGTGCAACACAAGTTATCCAGACATAAACCACAGGCCAGATTATTGATTTTTTCCTTCCTTAAACTACGTCACAAAACCTCCGCCATCCTTTCTGGAATAATCATTGGTGCTGGCAGCCTGTGGGGACTTGCCATTTGGCAAAATATCTCTAGAGAAGAATTGCTTAGTATTTTGATAGCGACACTCATAATGCTTGGAGGCATCGTCCTTGCTGCTCTAGTTCTTATAGTGTTGCTTAAGACTATAGGTCGCCTACTTTTCAAAATCAGTTCAGAAACTGACAACGATGAATTATCAAAGTAGCTCAGGGTTAACTTAAGGCAAAGGTAAGCTGCGGGACAGTATTAAAGCGTCTTCTCTATCGACATTATTTGAAGAAGAAGGGTAGTAATTCTTTCTCTCGCCAACTTGGCTAAAGCCCATTGATTTATAGAGCTCGATAGCGCCTGTATTAAAGCGTCTAACTTCCAAGAAACAAACCGCAGCTTCCATTTTGTGTGCTTGATCCAAGAGCAGATTAAATAGCTTTCTGCCATACCCCCTTCGCTGAAAATCTGGATTCACACAGAGAGAAAGCAAATGGCATTCCCCAATAGCCACCGACATCACGCCATGGGCAACTATCTTCCGCCGGTTCGCTAATACCCAACATTGATAACCAGCCCTTAGGCAATCTACGAAAATGCGTTTGCTCCAAGGATTTAGATAAGCTGCAATCTCATTTTTTACCACCAAATCCAAATCTGATGCACGCATACTGCGAGCAAAGAAATTATTACTGGACCTTTCAGAGGACTGCATAGTTTTCTAAAAAATTGACTGGGTTAAATTAACAGACGAGTCAGCGGAATCGATGAGGGTGTGGTTGGCTGCAATACGTTGGCGCAACGCTTGCATTTGCTTCCATGCTTCACGTTTTAATAAAGGCATAGAGAGCATTGATTGCACGCTAGTAACTAAAGTACAAATAACTTCTTCATTGTCCAACTCGAAGTCATGGGTAACTTCAACAGCAGCGACTTGATTGACTGCATTTCCAGAAGGATTAGTGGTGGTTCTCCACCGCGGCAATAAAAGTTCTTCAAGTTGATTAGAGAGTATCAGGAGATTATGAAAACCATCTTGGACATGCCGAACTTTAAGAAAACCTCGCAACGCGTTGCTAGCTTCAGTTTTCGGATCATTTTTCATCGACAAATTTTCTGCCAATGGCCAATCAAAACTTTCTGGCGTAAAACTGCAATTCGAAGGATCAACTCCAAGGGCAGCTAATATCGCTCTAAGCAAAGTCAGCGCTTCTTTTTGATGAGAATTATTTTGCAAGTGGGGAATTTCACTGATTACAGCAAGTTCTTGATTAATCCTGTAGTAGCGTAAATTAAAACGCAGTGCATCTGACGAATTTTCTGTGCTGCTAGTTTCTTTCGCTACTTTTTTAAAGGTCGTCTCAATCCCAACAACACTCTTATTAACAATAGTTTCTACAGCAACCTTTTCGGCCAGCTGCAGTGGTATTTCAGACAACATTCCTTTTGCTTGCGGCTCATTTTTACCTTGTTGATTCTTTGTTACATCATCGCTCGCGTGCTTCACGGGATCAGTATCCTGGTCACTTGCTTTCGACTGAGGCAGCTCTGCAACGAAAGTAGGCTTGGCTCTATGGACAATCTCAGCATCTCTCGTGCTAGAGGAAAGTCCAGTAAGGTGACTAAATTTAAGACTAGGGGCTGCTTTAGCATTCGAAAAAGCGATTCGTGGAAAGTAGGTCTGAATACCCATTACCTTTAGATAAGTTTGCCTAGCTTCTTCATTCATTTTTATTTATTCGCGGTTCTCGTGGTCTTCGAAGCTTATGCTTAGGCGGCATAATCATTCAGCAAGAAAATTAATCGTGAGAGTAAATATACGCAATTGACACCTCCACAACAACAAGTTAAGTGGCCCGATGCGGCTTCAAGCACAACTAAACTATCTAGAGAGTCTTATCTAACCTCGATGGGTATACTGGGTTTGAAGTTATTGGCTTTTCATGGTTGAATCCGCCTTCGATTTGAAGAGGTAGCTCCATGAAAGCCATAATTTGTAAAACTCTAGGTCCTCCTGAAAATTTGGTTCTAGAAGAAGCTGCAGACCCTGTTGCAGACAAGCTCGAAGCCGTAATCGATGTCTATTCCGCGTCGCTCAATTTTCCTGATGGGCTACAAATCCAAGGCAAATACCAATTCCAACCGGAGCTACCCTTTTCACCTGGATCAGAAGTGGGTGGAGTGATTTCTGCTACGGGACCGGGCTTGGAAGGGTTTGCTATAGGTGACAGAGTTATGGCATTTCCAGGGCTCGGTGGCTTAGCCGAAAAAGTCGTGGCAAGAGCTGAAACTATGCGCAAGATACCTGATAGCATGGACTTTAAAACTGCCGCTAGTTTTGCGATGGTGTACACCACTTCCTATTATGCACTGAAGCAACGCGCCAATCTGAAAGCCGGGGAGACTCTGCTGGTGCTGGGAGCAAGCGGCGGTGTTGGTCTGGCTGCAGTTGAGCTAGGGAAATTAATGGGAGCACGGGTTATCGCTGCTGCAAGTTCAGATGAAAAGCTTGCGTTTGTAAATCAATTAGGCCCTGATGAGTTATTAAACTATGGCGATGGCGAGCTAAAAGAAAAAGTTAAAGCCCTTACCAATGGCAAGGGTGCCGATATCATCTATGATCCTGTCGGCGGCGATCTCTTCGACCAAAGTTGTCGATGTATTAATTGGAATGGCCGCCTTCTAGTAATTGGTTTTACCAGCGGGAGAATTCCAGAATACAAAGCAAACCTTGCATTACTGAAGGGATCATCAATGGTTGGTGTTTTTCTCGGCCGTTTCCGTAAAGACGAACCCAACGAGTATGACCGCAACTTTCAAGAACTTCTCAGCATGTATGATGATGGTAAGTTACATCCGCTAATTACTGAATCTTTCGCGATGGAAAACTATGTTGATGCTTTTAATGTTTTCACTGAACGTAAAGTAATGGGGAAGGTAACACTGGAGATTCGAGCAGATAACTAATCTACAGAGTGACAATACCATGCTAACCGACAAAGAAATTCTTGCGGATTTAGAAAAACTAAAAGTCATCGTGGCTGCTCATAAAGCAGCAGATGCACCTCACGCTACTATACCGACATTAATTGACGGACAGGAACTGGAAACCTTCAGCAAAATTCCGCGCAACCTCAGCCAACTCTATGACCTTGGCATGCAAGCAGGAGAACGTGATTTTCTTGTCTATCAGGAAGAACGATTTTCATTTGCAGAAACAGTTCGCAAAGCTCGACAAATGGCGAGAGTCCTAAAAGAAGATTACAACATTAACTGTGGTGATCGAGTTTCAATTTGTGCTCGCAACTCCCCTGAGTGGTGCCTCTCCTATATGGCGATCACCACCTTAGGTGGTGTCGTAGTGCCGATGAATTCTTGGTGGCAGGGGCCCGAAATCGAATACGGCCTAAGAGACAGTGGCAGCAAGCTTATTATTGCTGATAGCCCAAGACTAAGCCAGATTACACCCTATCTAGACGACTTAGCCATCGATGTAATTTTAATTAAACCAGAAACTAACTCAAAATACGCTGAGTTTTATGGGCTTGTTGAAGATAGAACGCCTTTATCCGATGCTGAGATTAAAGAAATTAATATCGAGCCTGATGCTAATGCATCAATAATGTATACCTCAGGTTCTACTGGTCACCCAAAGGGTGTTCTATCTACTCACCGTAATATTCTAAACGCACTCTACACTTGGAACTTTGTTAAGGAAATTAACGAAATCCTGCGGCCAGAATTATTAGAGGAGAACCCTCTTTATGACCCTGCAATATTAGCCAATGTTCCTCTATTTCATGTAACCGGCAGCCATGCCCAATTTTTAGCTAGCTTCGTCTACTTGCGAAAATTTGTAATGATGTATAAGTGGAACGCAGATCAGGCTTTGGAGCTCATCGAGAGGGAACGGATTTCTATTCTACATGGTGTACCGACTATGGCTTGGGAGGTAATGCAATCGAAAAATTTTGCCAAAACCGATTTAAGTAGCCTTCGCGGAGTACAAAGCGGCGGCGCACCTAGGCCTCCAGAACACCTAAATCTCATATTAGAAAAATTTCCAGCAAAAGCCATTCCCGGCCTTGGTTATGGATTGACCGAAACCAATGCAATTGGAGCAATTATTTCTGGAGGATTTTACAGTGCAAGACCTAACAGCACCGGCCGGCCCACCCCGCCAGTAACCACAATTAAGATTATCGATGAGAAAGGAAATGATTTGGGAAACGAGCAGGTAGGAGAAATCTGCATCAAGGGCCCCACCATCATGAAATGCTATTGGAACAATCCAGAAGCGACGGCTGAAGTAATTAAGGATGGCTGGTTCCATACTGGCGACATTGGAAAACTTGATGCATTGGGTTTCTTAATCATTTTAGATCGAGCAAAAGATATAGTCATACGAGGAGGCGAAAACATTGGGTGCGCTGAAGTTGAATACGCTATCACTGAGCACCACGCTGTAAACGAAGTTTCTGTTTATGGAATTCCAGATGAACGCCTAGGAGAAATTCTCTGCGCATCTATTATGCTAATGAGCGGTGAAACATTATCAGCAGGGGAATTAAATTCTTTCCTTAAAACTAAGATAGCTGGTTTTAAAATACCTGAAAAAGTATTCTTTCAATACGAACAACTCCCAAGAATCGCAGCAGGAAAAATCAACAAAAAGGAATTGCGCCAACAAACATTGACAGAGCTATCAATTACTTAATCAGCAATTCCTTAGCCTTCAAACGAATAATTTACAATCTCCCTATCAAACCAACAATTTATACTCTTTACTTCGCCCCATAGCTTCTTGGCTTCTTTGCGGCCCACCCATATCCTCTATAGCCATAACTTCTGCGCCTAAAATCCGATAGTTAAATTTCTTTCTAAATTTATTGAAGATAATCGGGAAAGCTAACGATAAGCTAATGAACAGCTACAAAACTCCATCTGGCTCCCCTGTGGGATAAAGAGGATTGTTATGAAAGAGCAAAAATTAGGCGATTCCTTAGAAATTACTAAAGAGTTCTCCGGTTCCTCTACGGTCATTAGCGATGATGAAAGAGAGATACCTGTCGCAAGCGGCTCCAGCAACATAAAATTGACAGAATTGCGACGTCGAATAGAGAAGCGGCTGGACAGCAAACGTATTGAATTGGAATTTGAATATAGTGATGATGATTCAGGTAGTTTACAGTAAGACTCTCTCGATCTGAGTCTCTGACTTAGTTGAAGTTTGGTTAGCAGTCCCAGTGATTGCATCGATTCGACGGCTGAATAACAATCAGCCTTCTCACTCAGTCGTGCTTTCTGCGAGACATGCCTAATAACATGATCTGCGCCACAATTACCGAGTCTCTTAAACCCCTCAATAAAGCCTATTCGATACCAAGTTTACTCAGGATTGCCTACCGTTTGATTACACAATGGTTAGAAAAATGACGCATTTTGCACTTGATACAGAGATGATGGTCAAAATATCAGGAGTATGGGCCAAAATCTTAGAGAGGCCAGAATATTAATAATAGTGGAACTGCTACTATTACTATGATTATTTCTAATGGGAGTCCCATTCGCCAATAGTCACCGAATTGATACCCGCCGGGCCCCATGATCAAAGCGTTGTTTTGATGACCTATCGGTGTGAGAAATGCGCATGACGCGCCTACGGCTACTGCCATAAGAAAAGCATCAGGGTTTAATTGCAGAGAGACTGCGATACTGTAAGCGATCGGTGCCATAAGAATAGCCGTGGCAGCATTGTTCAAAACGTCTGAAACTGTCATCGTAATTACTAATATAAGAGCTAAAATTATTGCCGGGCTAAAATCTCCTGTCACCGACAAAATACCATCAACTAGCAGAGATGTTGTCCCTGTAGTCTCTAATGCTGCACCTAAAGGAATCATGGCGCCTAATAAAATTACCACGGGCCAATCAATACCGTCGTAAAACTCTCTTACTGGAACTATATTTAGCAAAGCCATGAATATTGTTGCTATACCTAATGCCAACTGGATAGAAAGCAGACCACTAGCGGCTGCAGATATAGCTAAGATGAAGGTTACTAAGGCTGGCAAGGCCTTCGATGAACGCTTCATAACAATGTCACGCCGGGCCAATGGATAACAATCCAATTTAATAATCGCTTCTTGTAATTCATCTTCATTACCATGCAACAGAAGAACATCCCCAATTTTAAATTTAAAATTTCGCAGCCGACTACGATGAGGCGTCCCGGATCTTGACGCTGCCAATAGATTGACCTGGTACTTTCTATTGAATCGAATCTCGGAAGGAGTGCGGCCTACAATAGGTGAATTTGGAGTTACAACTATTTCAACAACCATAGAATCTCCGGATTGCAATAACTCAGCCCGAGAATTCTCCGCGGTAACTAATTGTAGAGTATGAGTGCTGGCAAAATTATCTATATCATCATGGGAGCCCTGTAACATAAGAATATCGTTAGCACTAATAATATGATGACGATAAACAACAGCCATATTTTCCCGCTTATGCACCATTGAAAGCAGATCCATATTTTGCTCTGCTAATAAGTCTTTAAGTTCGCCAACGGTTTGTCCAAGCAGCTCTGTCTCTTCAGTAACTTTTAGTTCGAATAAATATTTCTCGACATCGAATAATTCCAAGCCAGTACTTTGCTTTCTTACTTTTACCAACTTCCATCCGATTACCAACATGAAAATAATTCCACACAAGACGACACCGCCGCCAACAGGGGCAAAGTCAAACATGGTAAATGCTTCGCCAGTAACTTCCTGGCGATAATTTGCTATTAATATATTCGGTGGCGTTCCTATCAAGGTAACCAGGCCACCCAAGATGGAAGCAAAAGATAGTGGCATCAAAACCATTCCTGGCGACCTTCCAGCCTTTACCGTGGATTGAATCGCGATGGGCATTAACAACGCTAATGCACCGACATTGTTCATAAACATAGAGAGAAAGGCTGCAAGAAAGCTCAGTACGGCAATATGCAAATATGGCTGGGATGAGACAGGCTCAATAATATCCGTGATAAATTCAACAGCACCGGATTTTGTAAGCCCGAAACTCACTATTAACACGAGTACCACCGTAATGGTCGCAGAATTACCAAAACCTGAAAATAACTCGGTTTGGGGAACCAAACCAAAAAGACTAGCAGAAAAAAGCGCTCCCAGAGCCACGATATCGTAACGCCAACGCCCCCAAACAAGCAGTACCAGCAAGACAAGTAGAATTAATAGTAAAATTGATTGGTCTGAAGTCATAAAAGTGTTGACTGGCTACTTCAATTCAACAGTAAGTTCGCCAACGCCATCAATCGCAGCTCGCATGAAATCCCCAGCCAGCACTGCAGATACTCCGCTGGGAGTGCCGGTATAAATTAGATCCCCTGCTTTCAATTGGTAATACTTGGATAGCTCCACAATGATCTCTGCAACGTTCCAAATCATATCTTTAGTAGAGGCGTCTTGTTTAACTTCACCGTTTACTTCTAACATTATTCTAGCATTTCCAACGTCAGCTACTTCTTCTGCTCGACGTATTGCAGAAATAGGTGCCGATTGGTCAAAGCCTTTCGCAGTATCCCACGGCCTTCCCTTCTCTTTTGCTGCGGCTTGTAAATCCCGCTTGGTCAAATCAATACCTACTGCGTAACCCAGCACACAGTCCAAAGCATCGTTTATTCCAATATTAGTACCTCCACCCCCCAGTGCTACGACCAGTTCTACTTCGTAATGAAGATTGTTTGTAGAAAGAGGGTAATCCACTGATTGATTGTTTATCACTACGGCATCTGCAGGTTTACTAAAAAAAACTGGGGAACCTTTATTCGGGTCACCCCCCATTTCTCTCACATGGTCACCGTAATTTTGCCCGACACAGTATATTCGATGCACAGGGAATAAACTCTCAGTCTTAGCTACTGGGACAGTCGAAGCTGGCGAAGGGTCGATAACATATTGCATAAATTACCTCATTGATCTTAAAACCAATTTATTCAAATTATTTATATTTCCCCCGCACAGCGTAATTCACGAAAAAGATCTGAATTAAATTCTTGCTGCCGTAGTGGGAAAAATTTTAACCCAGATTGCAATTCGATTAGTTCGTAGGTGGATTGAAAATCACAATAATTACTATGGGATGGCAGATTTTCTGGAAAAACAAAAGCAGCGATTGCTGTCTTCGTAGCCACTATTTTAAAGAAGGAACTTGCTCTTCCTTTATTCAATACTCCTCGTGGGATTAAGTTACCGATTTCGTAAAGTGGCCCGCTAATCACAAATACTTCTTCAACCTTACTTGCCAACTCATTAACTGATTGATCGAGGCGCGACCAGCTGCCGACTCTTAAATTAGTCGGTATTGGCGCCATATTAGTGAGTAAATTAAGCTCTACCCAATACGGTGTTCCAGCAAAACTAGTCATCGGAACCAAACGACCACGATCCTCTAATGAAATAGTGTTTTCAGAGGTTCGATATGAATCTTCTTCAGAGTAAACTATTTCAGGCTCGAGGTTAGTTGGAGAATCCGATCCCAATTCAATTTTAATGACTTCAGAATTAATTAACCGATCCTCAGCCCAATATCTTGGCAACAACGAGGCTATACCAACCGACCCACTGAGAACTCGATAGGCAACCCACTCTGCGAGACCGCTATCCTTTTCTATAGACCCAGCAAACAAATGTCGCACAACAACTTCATTGCCAGGTAAGACGCTGACCGGGCATCCTGCTAAACAATGAGAAATATGTATTGTTTGCGCTGTCACGAAGCTGCTAATTAAAACCAGCAACAACCCACTAACCCATGGGATAAGGAATATCTTTGTATACATCATTGCACTTTGCCATTACTTCATCACTAAGTTTTACATTCAATGCAGCGAGAGATTCATCTAGTTGATCAGCTGTTCGAGCCCCAATTATAGTTGAGGCTACAAAATCAAAGTTCATACTCCAAGCTGTAGCAAGAGTAACCGGTGCCAAATCTTCCTCTCTCGCTATTTCCAAAAATCTCGAAGTTGCCGCTAAGGTTGCTTTGTTGACAAATCGATCTGCCATGGCTCTTTGCCGAGGGTTCGCATCATGAATATAGTCCCCAAATCGAGTATTTCTTGGCATATCTTCCTGGTTGTATTTTCCACTCAGTACACCACCACCAATTGGTGAATAAGGTAATAGTGATACTTTTTCCATTCTACAAACATTTGCGAGCTCATCGAGAAACCTAGGGTTGATTAAAGAGAAATTATTTTGAATTGAATGAAATCGAGCCAATCCCTTATAATCTGCCGCGGCATTAGATTTTGTTAAGCCATAGGCATTTTCATTTGAGGTGCCCAAATAACGAACTTTACCCGATTGAACGAGTCTATCCAGCGCTTCCATTGATTCTTCAATAGGAACGATTAGGTCAGGCCAATGGACCTGATATAAATCGATATAATCGATTTTCATGCGCCGAAGACTACCTTCGACCGCACTTTCAACATTATGCCTATCAATAGCTGTTAGGCCACTGCGAATAGGAGGTACGAACCATCCCGAAGCTGCGCCTGCCACCTTCGTGGCAACAAGAACTGAATCTCGATTCTTAGTCTTGAGCCATTCACCGAATATTTCCTCAGTGAGACCAGCCAATTCTGCGCTAGGTGGGACAGGGTAAACTTCTGCAGTGTCATAAAAGTTTATTCCCCGCTCAAAAGCAGTATCCAAAATTTTGAAGGATTCTTTTTTATCACTCCAAGTTCCAAAGCTCATAGTACCCATACAAATAGGTGATACTCTAAGGCCACTTTTCCCTACGTAACGGTACTCCATACTGCTTCCTACTTGGTTTTATGATTAGTTAACGTTATAGAAACTTTGTCAGCAATCCGGTTTTTATAACTATACTAGCGCGGGGCAGCTATCACCTAAATAGCTTGCACCACCGCAGTAATCCGGATCCTGCACTTGGATTCGCAGCCCACCGGGATCTGCTTTTTTTATAGCTAAAGTCCAGGAAACTGACGAAATCGGGATATCATAGCTAGTCTTGAGCATCATCGTCCACTCTACTGGGCAATTAGCTCAATAACTGTAAAAGACATATAAAGCCTCGAATTTTTCTAGAAATACTTAACTGGTAACTTATCCATGTAATGACTTTCTGCTTCTACATTTTTTAATTTTTTGGCTCGATTATTTTTTTGAATCAAATAGCTACAAGTGAGGAGTTACAGTGTAGCAAGAGGATAGTCAGCAAAATTGAACATAAAAGCTGGTTCTAACTTAACCAGTTATAATTTTAAGAAAAAATCATGCCTCAAATTAGAGCTCTATAAATACTAAGACTTCTCCGGCGGAATATCGATCTGCCGACCATCTGCTAACCACTGCTCCATACCACCACTGATATGAGAAACCTTTTCTAACCCCATCGACATCAATGACTGAGCCGCCAATGCAGAGCGCCAGCCTTTGTTGCAGTACAAAACAACTTCATCAACATTATCAAATTCTTTACGATAGTAAGGGCTATCAGGGTCTACCCAGAATTCCAGCATACCGCGGGGGATATGCAGTGAATTAGAAATCTTCCCTTCCCGTTTTACTTCCCTAATATCCCGAAGATCAATGAGTAACACCCCTTCTTTTTCACATTTATCTTTCGCTTCCTGAGTTGACAAAGATTGAACCTGTTCCTCAGCCTCGGCAACTAAACTACGAAATCCTTTACTAATTTCCATAATATTTACAACCTGGCGTCAATTGTGATCGAGCTCACTCGCGATCTAGGCAGTTAGCACAAGAACAGCTTGGTAACTAATTGAAAGAAAGAAAATCTTAACAGTTGGAGACTCCTCTGGCTATTACTCCTAAGTTCGATAAGCCGGCTCGTTTGTTACAACTTTAAACGTTAGAAAAAAGATTCTACCCAACCATCAGCACTAACCCATTCAGCTATACAATTAAAACCATGAATGGTTATCTAGGAAAAAGACTATCAGGTAATCTTTGCTAGCTTTTTACTTTAGAGCATAGGCAATAGTTAACGCCGCGAAGATCTCACCATCGCCCCACCATCCGACACCACTGCACCATAAACGTTTCCAGCAGAATCCACAGCAACCCCTTCAGGATTAGAACCTTCAGGATAAGCACCAACAGTACCATCAATAAAGTAATCAACAATGCCGTCAAGCAAAGACCCAACTCGAATACCGGCATGCCACCCGGGGTTTCGAGTATCATCAAATTCAGATTCTGAATCTGCTACGAATATTGTGTCGTCGTCAGTGATATATATCCCGCTAGGACGCGAGAACGATTTGAATTCACCGATATAGTTACCTGTTAGATCGAAAATTTGCAGCCGGTTATTTCCACGATCGCCAACTA
>CAWKZI010000015.1:0-15046 GCA_963854365.1 Gammaproteobacteria bacterium | reverse complement strand
ACAAGATGACTTGTTGACGTAATTTTTTGAGAAATTTAAGCAGCATGCTAATAGCAATATTCCCAATTTCTAGTTGGTTCCCAACGCTCAGTGCAGCCAGACTTGTCTAAAAATAGCTATAATTCAGCTCTGAGAACCTGTCTAGGCTATGGTTATAACGTAGTCAGGCTGAACAGGAATTTAAAATAATGCGCTTTTGACTTCCAAATCATAATACCCAATAAAGTAATAAACCTATGTCAACGCTCTAATTCATTAGCCTTAGGCTCTCGAAATACTATTAAGAAAGCACTATGTCGAATTGCCCTAGAGTATACATTGGTTCCACTTCAAATTTGACCGTCTTACCGACTAATTCTTCCAATTCTGTTAGGCCGGTAAATTCTTCATCCAAGAGGCGATCAACTATAATTTGGGAAGCTATTACCAACAGCATATCGTTTTCACAGGTGTTTACCACACGTAGCATTTCTCGAAATATTTCGCAGCAAACCGTCTCTGCCGATTTCTGGCGCCCACGACCAGCGCATACTATACATGGGTCATTGACAACCTGGCCCAAACTCTCTCGCGTCCGCTTTCTGGTCATTTCGATCAACCCTATCGGTGACAAATCTGTAGTCGCGGTACGAGCATGATCTTTTTCTAGCGCTTTGTTAAAGGTTTGCTGAACCTGGCGCTGATGGTCAAGCTCAGTCATGTCAATAAAATCAACAATGACAATCCCACCGAGATTTCGAACTCTTAGCTGCCTTGCTATCTCTACAGCAGCTTCAAGGTTGATTTTTAGAATGGTTTCTGCCTGATTGCTACTGCCCAAATAGCCAGCTGTGTTGACATCGATAGTGGTCATGGCTTCAGTTTGATCAATAATTAAATCACCGCCAGATTTTAATTTCACTTTCCTATCCAAGGCTTTATTTATTTCATCTTCGATTCCGTATATATCGAAAATTGGCCGATCCTCTAAGTAGAGTTCAACATCAACTTTTAAATCCGGGACGCAGCCGCCCGAGAATTGCGTAATTTCGTCGCAGAGTTGTTTGTTATCAACTCTAATTTTTTCGACCCTCGGAGTAATGAAGTCTCTGATTACTCTTATATAGAGTGGTACTTCATTGTGAACAGTTTTAATCGTGCCACTCTTAACAATTCGTTTTTCTACTTTTTCCCAAAGACGACTGAGATAACGTATATCTTCCCGAATTTCAGCCGCAGTAACTCCTTCAGCTGCGGTGCGAATAATATAGCCGCCTCGATCTAACAATGTTTTGCCTTCATCTACCAGACATTGCTCAAGAACAGTCATTAAGCGAGAACGCTCCTCCTCACCTTGAAGGCTCTGAGAAATTCGCAGGTGTTGGCCACGAGGAAGAAAAACAAGGTTTCTCGAAGGTAAAGTGAGATGTGTGCTCAACCGTGCACCCTTAGTACTAATAGCATCTTTGACTACCTGAACTACTAAGAACTGTCCTTCACGGACCAAAGCCTCAATTCCTCGATGAGGATCCTCTCGTACCTCGAACCCGCCCTCAGCAATGGGAGAGATATCTAATGCATGAATGAAGCCGGCTTTTCCTAATCCGATATCTACAAACGCAGCATCCATGCCGGGCATAACTCTTACCACTTGGCCATGGTAGATAGAACCAACACGACCACCGCTGTTGCGACGCTCGATGAATATTTCTTGTAGAAGTCTATTCTCGATAAGAGCTATTCGAGTCTCCATAGGAGTTATATTGATCAGTATTTCTTCACTCAATTTAATTCTCCTTCACTCATGGGCGAGACAGAATTTCCATCTACACTCGCCTGAGCTAGACAATCTATACCAAACTCTTTTAGCAAGTTTGCCGTTTCAAACAATGGCAAACCCATTACTGAGCTGTAGCTACCCTCAATCCTTCTAACAAACAGCGCACCTAAACCCTGTATACCATAAGAACCAGCCTTGCCTTTCGGCTCGCCGCTAGACCAATAATCCTCTGCCTGTTGCTCACTGATTGGCCCAAAGCTGACAGTTGACTCATGAAGAACAATTTTCTTCAAAGTAGCAGTTGCCACACATACCGCAGATAAGACACGATGTTCGCCATCACTCAACAATTTCAACATCCTAAGGCAATCCTCGCGATCTGTGGGTTTGCCCATTAGCCGCGAACCTTTAACCACCAATGTATCAGCCGCTATTACAATAGTAGCGGAATTCTGCAGCCGAGATAGTGCTGAACTAGCTTTTTCTTCAGCCATTCTTCGCACATACTCTTCCGGAGATTCATCAACAAGGTAGGACTCATTAATATCTTCATTGCTAACACTAAACTGAAGGCCTATTTGCTCGAGTAATTTTTTACGCCTTGGCGAAGCAGAGGCGAGAATTAGTGAGTCGCGTGTCATTGAAGAATTACAGCTCGCCTAATGCACATCGAAGCTGCGTCTAATCTGACGTAGTAGCTGAAACAGCGAAGGCCAGATTATCGCACTAGTCACTGATGCCATTAGGAACATCAAATTGGTAGATACAGTTTGATCAGTAATGATTTGCAACCAATTACAAATCATTACATTTAAACCTATCAGCGCTAACATCAAGCCACTCTGCTGGAAGGTTGTGAACATTCGCATCCTCTGATGGAGGCTTAAAGTGACGTAAGCGAGTATCACCAAGGAGAGAGCATTAACGCCCAGAATCGAACCTTCTAGAATATCTAATAATAGACCGACCACCCATGCCCATCCAATACCGACACGATAAGGTAAAGCCATAACCCAGTAGATCAAAACCATAGGCACCCACTCAGGGCGATAGTTCATTGCCCAATCTGGAAATGGAACAATAGCGAGTAAATAAGCGATGGAAAAGGTTAGGAAAATTACCCAGATGGCGTGTGGCTTTTTCTGCATTTAACTGCCTAATGATCAGCGACGTCAGGGTCGAATCGAATGATTTGACCGTCAGAAATCACTACGGTGTCAGAATTTTCTAATTCAAGCGGAACTGTCGAGTCCAAGAGTTCCTCATCAACTAAGCTCAGAGCTGGTTCGTCCATATTCTCATTCTGAAAAACCAACATCACATGGCGAGTACTGGCGATCTGTGCGAGAGGCCGAGCCTTAACAGTAGCAAAATCCTGCCCAGGGTCAGCATACACACTAATAATTTCTGCCACCGGATAATTTTTTGGATAGACCTGACCCATTCCTGAACTGACCAATTTATCTCCAGCAACCATATCCTGGGTCTGAGTTACGAACTCTAACTCCAACTCATTTACCGAAGTGCGACTGCCGCGAGCTAATGCTCGCTCTCCATTTCGGTTAACTTCTACTGGAGTGACATGGTGCGAATCGGTAATTAACAGAATCCAACTAGTAAAAGGCAGTACTTCGTCTACCTGCCCCATTAAACCATTGGCATCCAACAATGCCTGACCGACAAAGACACCATCTCCCGCACCTTTGTTAATTAGAACTCTTTTTGAGTAGGGGTCAGGGGAAACATTGATAATCTCAGCCGGTAACACTTCACCATCGACGATCTGACTAGCTTCATTCAAAGCTCGCAGTCGGCTATTCTCACTTGCCAAACTTTCTAATAATTGCAATTCCCGCTGACTTACTAATAGCTCTTCCCGTAAATACTCATTATCTTCGAGCAGGTCCGTGCGGGAAACAAAGACATCATCTATCCAGAAAGAAACACGGGTAGGGATCGCTGCCACCCAGTAGACAGGTGTTGTCGCATAGCCAAGACCGAAGCGGACTTTTTCAAGGTAACCAAAACGACTATCAGCGAACATGATGCAAACTGACAGAAAAAGAAAGGCAAGCGCTCGGTATTCTAGCGCCACGCCTTTTATAAAGAGGGTCTTATCGATAGCTGGAGTACCTCATTCTGACACGTAGCCTAGAGATTCGTGCAAGGGCCCAATTAATGATTATAAAGCGGCTAAATCCAGGAAAACCCTCTGGTTGCACCTTCCTTAGGCTGATGTAAAGAGATTAGCCCCTCTTTTACTCCAAACTAAGCAGATCTAAGTCATAGGTATCCATCAGTTCCATGGCTTTACCGCCGCCACGAGCGACGCAGGTTAAAGGGTCTTCTGCCACGATCACTGGTAAACCCGTCTCTTCAGAGAGTAATTTGTCTATATCCCGCAATAGGGCTCCGCCACCAGTAAGAACAAGACCGCTTTCCGCAATATCTGATGCTAGTTCTGGGGGAGATTGCTCCAATGCACTCTTCACCGCCTGAACTATCGCCGAAAGAGGCTCTTGCAGCGACTCCAGTATCTCATCGCTGTTAAGCGTGAAGCTTCGCGGCACGCCTTCCGCGAGATTACGACCTCGAACATCGATTTCACGAACTTGACTGGCCGCTCCAACATACGCGCAACCGATTTCTTTCTTGATCCTCTCCGCTGTCGCATCGCCGATGAGACTGCCATAATTGCGCCTAACATGAGAGGTTATGGCTTCGTCGAATCGGTCACCCCCAACTCGAACAGATTCGGAATAAACCACGCCATTTAGTGAAATAATAGCTATTTCGGTAGTACCACCACCAATGTCGACGACCATGGAACCACTAGCCTGCTCTACCGGTAAGCCGGCACCAATAGCAGCAGCCATTGGCTCTTCAATCAGGCGTACGTCCCTAGCTCCAGCACTTGCTACCGATTCACGAATCGCTCGCCTTTCAACTTGAGTAGATTTACAGGGCACACATACAAGCACACGAGGACTAGGCGGAAAGAAACTATTTTCATGCACCTGATTAATAAAATGCTGCAACATTTTCTCGGTTACCTGAAAGTCCGCAATAACACCATCTTTCAATGGTCGAATCGCAGTGATATTGCCGGGTGTCCTACCCAACATGCGCTTAGCATCAGACCCCACGGCAGTAACTGTTTTCTGACCATTATGAGTGCGAATCGCAACAACAGACGGCTCATTTAATACAATGCCTTCTTCGCGCACGTAAATCAGAGTATTGGCCGTACCCAAATCGATGGATAGGTCATTGGAGAACATTCCCCGAAGTTTTTTGAACATGAACTTTAGATTACCTCAATTTAAAGATTCCAATACCGGTATACATTGTTATTTTGGCGGCAATTTAGACTAATGATTTAGCGTTCAATGCAATATTATTGTGATACCGGACGTGGTTTGGTTAAAGAAGAACTCTCTCGGTTTCTTAGCAAAGATTTTTTCTTAAGGAATCTCCCGGAGCCTGGCCTAACGTTTTAAATCGTTAGAATTACAGTATAATCTCGCCTTCGCAGCGAATAGGACGCACTCTAACAACGGCAAGGAGTTAGAGCAAGGGTCTAGGGACCAATTGGGTCCAATAGCGAGAAATTATGAAAAATTAGTCATAATAATGTGCGCTATCCTAAATACTACATCCATTAATTTACCTCGCACTGTTTTTCCGGAGACATCAAATGGCTTTAGATAAGTCTGAAGTAGAAAAAATTGCTCACCTTGCTCGATTGCATGTTAGTGAAACTGAATCAGATGAAGTGGCGAATCGAATTACCGATATCCTGACCTTAATAGATCAGATGCAATCTGTGGACACTGAATTTGTTGAACCCCTCGCCCACCCCTTAGATCTAGTGCAGAGATTACGTTTAGATAAAGTGACCGAAACCGATCAACGGGACAAGTTACAATCCCTAGCACCCGATACCCAAGATGGGCTATTTCTTGTTCCCATAGTAATAGAATAGTTAATTAAATGAGCTAAATAACAACTAGCAATATTCAAACATAGAAATTACAGGAGCAATGTCATTATCTGACATTGAGACAAATTTAATGATAGGAAAAACTGTCGCTGAACTTTCCACAGCATTATCTGCGGGCGACATATCGAGCGTCGAGCTGACCCAGGCTTACCTTGCTCGCATTGCAAAATACAACCCGATGCTAAATGCATTCATTACAGTGTGTGAAGAGTCTGCTTTAGCTCAAGCTGAATCTGCGGATAAAGCTCGCGCTGGCGGCGCCAGTGGGGCGCTGCTTGGAATTCCTATGGCACACAAAGATATTTTCTGTACTGAAGGTATAAAAACTACCTGCGGGTCGAAAATGCTGCACAATTTTATCGCCCCCTATAATGCAACTGTTGTTGAGCGTTTAAAAGTTGCCGGTACAGTCATGTTAGGAAAAACGAACATGGACGAATTCGCTATGGGCTCTTCAAATGAAACTAGCCATTTCGGCCCGGTGCGTAACCCTTGGGATACTGATCGAGTGCCTGGTGGCTCTTCTGGAGGTTCTGCTTCTGCCGTAACTGCAGATTTATGTGCAATTGCAACAGGCACAGATACTGGCGGCTCAATTCGCCAGCCCGCTTCCTTTTGCGGAATCACCGGATTCAAGCCGAGTTATGGGCGCATATCACGCTGGGGCATGATCGCCTTCGCATCCAGCCTCGATCAGGCAGGCAGTCTAAGCAAAAGTGCGGAAGATTCTGCACTGTTATTGAACGCAATGGCTGGCCTCGATTTAAAAGACTCCACTAGTATCGATAAGAAAGTTGATGACTACACTTCTTCATTAAATGACTCAATGGTCGGCTTAAGAATCGGCATACCCCGACAACATTTCGCCGAAGGACTGTCAGCTGATGCTGAGCAGGCAATTCGTGACGCCCTAGCAGAATATGAAAAGCTAGGCGCAACTATCAAGGAAATAGATTTACCCAACAATCATTTATCAGTGTCCGCCTACTACGTTATAGCTCCAGCCGAGGCTTCTGCAAACCTTTCACGTTATGATGGAGTTCGATATGGTTATCGCTGCGAGAGCCCAGTTGATCTTGAAGACATGTACAAGCGTACTCGAAGCGAAGGTTTTGGTGATGAAGTAAAACGTAGAATCATGGTAGGCACTTATGCTCTTTCAGCTGGATTTTATGATGCCTATTATCGAAAGGCACAAAAGATTCGTCGCCTGATTAAAAATGACTTTAACAATGCATTCAAAGAAGTTGATGTGATTGTTGGACCCACTTCTCCGCATACCGCGTTCAAACTAGGAGCAAAAACTGACCCTGTCGCCATGTACCTCGAAGATATCTATACCATTGCAGTAAACCTCGCTGGTTTACCTGGGATTTCCATACCGGCTGGGCTGTCCAAGAATTTACCTATAGGGATGCATCTAGTGACCCCGGATTTTGCAGAATCAAAACTTTTGAATATTGCTCACCAGTTCCAATTAAATACCGACTGGCACAAACGAAAGCCCTCAATTTTTGAAGGGGAAACCTAAATGGTGGAATGGGAAACAGTCATCGGTTTGGAAGTACACGTCTCACTATCAACAAAATCGAAGTTATTCTCTGGTAGCGACACAAAATTCGGCAGTGAGCCAAACACCCAGGCAAATATATTCGACCTCGCCCTACCAGGCACCTTACCCGTGTTCAATGAAGAAGCGCTGCGAATGGCAGTGCGGTTTGGTTTAGCGATTGGTGCCGAAATCGGCAAACGTTCTGTATTTGATCGAAAGAATTATTTTTATCCTGACCTGCCTAAAGGCTATCAAGTTACCCAACTTGATTTTCCTACTGTAGGTAAGGGTTCGCTTAACGTCACCTTGAATGATGGCAGTGAAAAAAAGATCGGCGTAACGCGTGCACATATAGAAGAGAATGCTGGAAAATCTTTACATGAGGAATTTAGTGGGATGTCAGGCATCGACCTTAATCGAGCAGGGGTCCCTCTCCTAGAAATTGTTTCTGAGCCTGAAATAACCAGCGCCAATGAGGCAGTAGCCTATTTAAAGAAGCTCCACACAATTATTCGTTATCTCGATATCTCTGATGCAATCATGGCGCTTGGTTCAATGCGCTGTGATGTAAATATTTCAATTCGACCAATAGGTGAAACAGAGCTAGGCACCAGAACTGAAATTAAGAATATCAATTCATTTCGCTTCGTTGAAAAGGCGATTCATTCTGAGGTACTAAGACAACAAGAAATTCTCGAGGATGGTGGGCGCATTATTCAAGAAACCAGACGTTATGATTCTGAACGTGATGAAACTAGCTCAATGCGTAGCAAGGAAGTTGCAAATGACTATCGTTATTTTCCAGAACCTGATTTATTGCCGATAGAAATTGACGATGACTATATAGAAGCAGTGCGCGCTGAGCTTCCAGAATTACCAGATGCGAAAAAAGCACGTTTCTGTAATGAATACAAGCTCAGCGATTATGATGCTAGCGTATTAGTTAGTACTCGCGAAATAGCGGAGTACTTCGAAACTGTCGCACGAGATAGCGGAGATGCAAAGGTCGCTTCTAACTGGGTAACCGGGGAATTACAAGCATTTCTCAATAAGAGAAATCTGGAAATTTCCCAATCGCCAATCGAAGCAAGTCGCTTGGCCGCGCTAATAGCTCGAATTAAAGACAATACTATTTCCGGCAAGATCGCCAAAGCAGTATTTGAAAGCATGATTGATAATCCCGCCACAGTGGATGAAATTATTGAAGAAAAAGGCCTCAAACAAGTAACTGACTCTGGAGAAATTGAGAAACTTGTGGATGAGGTTATCGCCAACAACCCAGATCAAGTGCAGCAATTCAAAGATGGCAAAGAACAAATAATCGGATATCTCGTAGGACAAGCCATGCAGTTATCTAAAGGCAAGGCCAATCCAGGACAGGTCAACACCTTATTGCGGAATAAGATGCAATAGTGGCTCTCTACTTCACAAGCTTACAGTTCTAATTAATAGCCTATTAGGAAGTATCAGATAACAACAGGAAAGAATGATGCCAGAAGAAAAAAAGAGAGGTGCTGAGCGCACCCAAAAAGCCATTCGGGATGAAGACTGGTCAGATGAACGCCTCTCTACATTCTTGGAGCTGGAGCCGCCAGAAGGGATGCCGGCTGATTATAATATTTTACTCAAAGCTTATCGTGGAATGACAGCAGAATTATTTTCACGTTTCGTACCTTTGTTTATTGAAGCCGGAAGAGACATCAACACTTCTCTCCAAGACGGATCAACTTTCTTGGACCTCTTGTCAGAACATCGTAAATCTGTTGAGTATGTAGAAATTTTGACTGCAGTTTGCGGAACTAAAAAGTAACTTTAAATTTTACAACAAAGCATTTACTCGTCTTGGATTGGCCTTGCTTTTAGGTAACTGCGCACTCACTTCTTGAAAATCGGAACACGGATTTAGAGTTAGCATTGAAATCAGATGATTTGATGATGGTCTAGAAGTGGCATGTAAAATTAGGATCCAAAATCAGACCCTAAAACTAGGAACGAGTGGGCCGCCAATTATTTCTTGGCTTGCTGGAATTACGACTATCAGACGGCGCTTTGAATTTTGATTCTCGGGAAAAGGCGGGCGCACGTTCCAAAGAAGAATCATCAGGATGAATACAATCCAATTTGTTGCCAAGCTTTTCTTCGATAGCTGGCAGTAAAAATGAATCTTCTTCACAGGCAAAGCTAATCGAAGTTCCAATCGCACCAGCACGACCAGTTCGACCAATACGATGCACATAGTCTTCGGGCTCTTCTGGCAAAGTGTAGTTGACCACGTGGCTAACATTATCAATATGCAGCCCGCGGCCTGCAACATCTGTTGCAACAAGGACTTTTATATTGCCTGCTTTAAATGCATCTAATGTCTTAATTCGTTTGTTTTGCGGAACTTCTCCCGATAACACTCCGCAATTCACGCCATTGCGGTAGAGATTATCCGCGAGCTTGCGGACTTGGTCCCGACGATTACTGAATACCATGACTTTTTCCGCTTTCTCGTCGGAAATTAAATTATAGAGCAAATTGTATTTGTCAGCGGTGGTTACGAGGTAAACAATTTGATCCACTGCATCGGCTGCTACTTTCTCTGGTTCGATTTCTACCATGATAGGATCAACAGCCCAGCGCTCAGCCATTTCCATGATCGCCGGCGTAAAGGTAGCGCTAAACAACATTGTTTGACGACAGTCTTTTTTCGGTGTTCGTGAAACAACTTGTCTAACTTGTGGAATAAATCCCATATCTAGCATGCGGTCAGCTTCATCCAAAACTAACAACTCAACCATCCCCAGATAAAGGTTATCATTTTGAACAAAATCTATAAGGCGGCCAGGGGTAGCCACAACAAGGTCTACAGGTCCTCTAGCCAATGCCCTGTTTTGCTTCTGATAATCTTCGCCACCAACAAGCGTTACCGTATGCAAACCAGAAAATTCTGTTAGCTGACTGGCGTCACTAGCGATTTGAATGGCTAGTTCTCGAGTTGGCGCTACGATAAGAGCGCGGGGCTCCGCAAGAAATCTTTCTTCTTCTATAGGGTTCGATAACAAATCATTAATGATGGTAATCAAAAAAGCTGCAGTTTTCCCAGTGCCAGTTTGAGCCCGGCCTGTAAGATCATGACCAGCTAGGGAATGAACCAAGGACTCGGCTTGAATCGGTGTACAAAATTCAAAACCCATTTTGGCTATGGCATCGCGCAACGGCTTATGTAAATCAAAGCGATCAAATGATACCTGCAGTGAATCTACTTCTGGTTCCATCTCTTAATTCTCTGACAAGTAAGCTTACTTCGTTATTACCTGAGTCTGGGGAATCAGCGCGGGGTGGGCATAATAGCCGTATGCCCCTAACACTGCAACGAAAGGCTTTAGGTTCTCTCTTTTTAATTACGAAGAGAACAAACGAGACAATTTTCATCTCGCGGCAATGTCATCTCACGCCATTGCATATTTTTCCCATCTAATAACAGTAACCGGCCAGTTAGTGACTTACCAATACTAGTAATTACTTTGATGGTCTCCATAGCCTGAACTGATCCGATAATTCCAACGATTGGAGCCATAACACCATTTTCGGAACAACTTGCCGATTCGTCTGCTCCCCCTTTATAGAGACATTGATAACAAGGGCTTTCGACATCACGAGGGTCAAACACAGCTACCATACCTTCCATTCGAATTGCAGCCCCAGAAACCAAAGGCGTTTTAGCTTTTGAGCAAGCTCTATTGATAGCAAAACGCGTAGTGAAATTATCGCTAGCATCCACGACCACATCGACCGAAGCCACCTGAATATCTAGGTCTTTCTCTTCGAGTCGCTGATTCATCGCTGTAATATGCACCTCCCTATTGAGAGCTTTCAACGTTTCTGCCACAGATTCTACTTTTGATGAACCAATGTCAGCCTGACTGTGGGCGATTTGCCTTTGCAGGTTGGTAATTTCTACAGTGTCATCATCAGCAAGAATCAGATGCCCTACCCCCGCAGCTGCCAAATACATTCCCACAGGGCAACCAAGACCTCCCATTCCAACAATCAACACGGTAGCGTCAATGAGTTTTTGCTGACCAGCAATATCCATGTCCGACAACATTATCTGACGACTGTATCTTAGGAGTTTCTCATCATTCATTTGGGGCCAATTCTTAGCAGTATTTTTAATTTAGACAAAACAAAAATCAAGCAAACCATTTCCCAACCGTCATTCGATCAATTCCGGCATAATCCTGGCGACACTCAATGTCTTTATATCCCAGACTTCTTAAAATTATCTCCACTTCGTGTTTCTGATCATAGCCATGCTCTAAAAGGAGCCAAGAATCATTCTTTAGAAATTCTCGGCTACTTTGTGCAATCCGCCTAATATCTGCCTTACCACTCTCATCAGAAACTAGAGCAAGCTCGGGCTCGAATGGCAGACCTCCTTCTTTCAAATGCAAATCACCTTTAGCCACATAAGGCGGATTAGCTACAACCAGATCAAATTTATCCTGAATAAAGCCATCACACCATGATGCTTGGATATATTCAATATTTGTCAGGTTCAGCTTTTCCGCATTCAACCTAGCAACCTTAAGCGCGTCTCCACTAATATCCACTGCAGAAATCTGCCAAAAATGATTGGTACTCGCCAACGCTAAAGCTATTGCTCCAGATCCAGTGCCAAGGTCAGCAATATGAATACAATCGGATCTACAACAATCAAGAAGACCGATGGCCCATTCGACCAGCTGCTCCGTTTCTGGACGAGGAATTAGGACGTGCTCATTCACTATTAAATCAAAATTCCAAAAAGCCTGCTGCCCAAGAATATAGGCCACTGGTTCTCCGCCTCTACGCCTTTCCAGATAAGAATGAAAAGTTCTTAATTGGCTTCCACTAATTTCACTATTAGGCCAGGTATAGAGACGCTCGCGGGTACAGTTAAGAGCTGCAGCAAGAAACAACTCTGCATCTAGGCGCGAGCTATCGCTGTACCCTATCAATTTTTTTGATTCGCTCAATGCTTCGTTTATTGATAAAGACATAGCTGCTAAGGTTAGCCTTCAGCTGCCAATCCAGCCAAGAGATCAGCTTGATATTCATTGATTAGGGGTTGTACAACAGAGCCTAGCTCACCAGCCATTACCTCCGGCAAATTATAAAGAGTCAGCTTAATTCGATGATCCGTTACCCGACCTTGAGGATAATTATAGGTTCGGATTTTCTCCGAACGATCTCCACTACCCACTAACTTTCTGCGAGTATCGGATTCTTCCTGTTGTTGGGCAGATTGAGCTTGATCTAATAATTTTGCCTGCAGCAGAGACATAGCACGGGCTTTGTTCTTGTGTTGGGATCTTTCATCCTGACACTCCACCACTATCCCTGAGGGAAGGTGAGTAAGGCGTATCGCAGAATCTGTTTTGTTAACATGTTGACCGCCAGCGCCACTCGCTCGGAACGTGTCAACGCGTAAATCACCTTTATTAATTTCTATTTCATCGACTTCTTCCAATTCAGGCATGATCGCCACTGTGCATGCTGAAGTGTGAATTCGTCCCTGAGTTTCAGTATCGGGAACTCTTTGCACGCGATGGGCCCCAGATTCGAATTTCAGCTTTTCGTATACATTCTTGCCTTCTATTCTAACGATAATCTCTTTGTAACCTCCATGCTCACCCTGTCTTTCGGTAATTAACTCTAAGCCCCATTTTTGCAATTCGGCATAGCGAGAATACATACGATAAAGGTCGCCCGAGAATATCGCTGCCTCATCACCACCAGTACCTGCACGAATTTCTAGAAAAACGTTACAGCTATCTTTTGAATCTTTAGGTAAAAGCAATTTTTGTAGGTCTAACTCCAAACTCTCTAACTCTTCATTAGTAGTACTAATCTCTTCCTCTGCCATTGCCCGAATTTCAGGATCAGTATCCTTTTGCATTTCCTTAGCTTCATAGAGATCGTTACCCACAGCCTTAAAACGATTAAAGCTTTGCACCAACTCCTCAATCTCAGCATATTCTTTTGATAGCTCCCGAAATTTATTTTGATCGGAAATTATTTCAGCATCACTCAAGAGGGCTTCTAACTCCCCAAAGCGATCCTGCAGGCTTTCTAATTTTGTTCGAATTGAATCTTTCATAAACCTTTAGTCATTTTTTAAATTGTCTTCTTGCAAATCAAATAGCTCCTGAGTCAGTTCGAGTAAATCAACCCTTCCCTCCGCGCTAGCTTTTTTCATTTGCACACTGGGCATATGAGTTAATTTATTGGTAATCCCCCGAGCTAGGCTACTTAATATTCCATGCGGTGGTTCTCCGTTTTCTAGAGCTTTGATGGCTTTCTCTAATTCCAGATCACGAATTTTTTCAGCCTTTGTTCGAAACGCCCGCAAGGTCGCAACGGCGTTCAGCGTCCGTAACTTTTTAAGATATTCTTCAATGCCACGCTCTATAATCGAATGAGCTTCGGCCGCCGCTTCAGCTCGGCTCTTAACCCCGTCTTCGATTACGTCACTGATGTCATCTATGCTGTAAAGATAGGCATCTGCAATCTCACCAACCTCTTCTTCAATATCTCTGGGCACAGCCAAATCCACTAAAAGCATGGGTTTGTGTTTCCGCTTCTTCAATGCCTTCTCAACTGACCCTTTTCCTAAAAGAGGTAACTGACTGTTGGTTGAACTTACTACTATATCTGCGTCAATTAGTTTTTCGGGAATATCAGATAGCAGCACCCCATGGCCATTAATACGTGAGGCAATATCCAAGGCATTATCGAGAGTTCTATTCGCTACAATGATTTCCTGTACGCCTTTTTCTACTAGATGCTTAGCTACTAATTCGATAGTTCTACCCGCACCAATCAACAAGACTTGCAGACTATTAAGTTCCGAAAAAATTCTTTCCGCCAAAGCGACTGCCGCATAGGCAACCGATACAGGATTTTCGCCAATAGCTGTGTCTGTCCGAACTTCTTTGGCAATAGAAAAAGCTTGCTGAAAAGCTGTACCGAGACTTTGACCTACAAACTCTAAATCTTTCGAAACCGCATAAGCAGATTTAATTTGACCAAGAATCTGAGGCTCACCCAGCACCATGGAATCCAATCCACAAGAAACTTTCATAAGATGTCGCACGACATCTTCATTACCGAACAAATAACTACTCTGAGCTAGCTCTTCAACATCTAACTTATGGTAATCCGCCAGCCAGCTAACAACAATTTGTTGCCTATTTACCAAATTACGATTATCGATGACAGCATCGTCACCAGTCTGAAATGCCAAATAAATCTCTGTTCGATTACAAGTAGACAGCAATATAACTTCATGAACACCGGCTAGATCTCTTAACTGACGCAAAGCACCGGCGACCACTTCCGGAGGGAAGGCAACCTTTTCCCGCAGCGCTATATCTGCTGTGGTGTGATTGATTCCGATTAATACCAATGCCATTGAGAATCCAGTGTTACGATCCACTATAGTTATTCGACTAGGGCAATGAGCTGCCCTACGCATAAAAAGCAGGCTATGTTACTAAATATCAGGCCTTGTTCCCATTAAGGACTGATTTTACTGTAGTTTTGTCCCAGAAATGCCTCTATTGTGGTAATTTCGCAGCAGATTCTCAGCAATTAAATGTAGCAAAAGATAGCTAAAGCCAGCCCTGTACCCTTAATAAACCCCACTTCCATATGTTCATAAGAAGATCAAAGCCATATGCTGCCTATTCAACAAACTGCTACA
>CAWKZI010000014.1:0-15313 GCA_963854365.1 Gammaproteobacteria bacterium | reverse complement strand
AGGCATTGCTGCCACCAATTTTGCATTGCCCGGTGGCGAATTATGGGAATGGCAGGGTGGGAGTAATTGGACCAAAGTTCCAGGCAGTGAAACTGCGGGTCCAAACGGGATTGAAGTCTCTGCTGATGGTCGTTGGTTTTATATTGCTGGTTGGGGGTCAAAATCTCTAATTCGACTTTCCCGCGGGCAAACACCAATACAAAAAGCTGCGGTTGAGGTTGGGCACCACATTGATAATTTGCGCTGGGCCCCAGACGGGAACCTTTTTGCCGCTGGGCATAATGGCCCTGCTAATAATTCTATTTTTCAATGCTTGAGTGGGGGAGATTGTAGAGAAGTAAGTTCTTTGGTGACTAAAGTCGACCCTGACGATCTAAAAATAAATCGAATTATAGATTATCCGTCCAATTCTCATTTAATTTTAGGCACTGTTGCGGTTCAGGTAGAAGACGAAATTTGGGTAGGTGGTATTGCTGGCGGTACAAAAATAGTGAGATTTCAAGCACCTTAATAGCTTTTCTTAGCAATTCTGGAAAAGAATTATTAGTTATGAATAATACAAAGCCTTTATTTGATGTTGATCAAGTAGCAAGCATAATAGAGCTACATAAAAATCGACCTGGCGCCTTGCTTCCCATATTGCATGGCATTCAGGATGCTCTTTCATTTATTCCTAGTGAGGCATTGCCGGTAGTTGCGAAACAACTAAATTTGTCTCGGGCCGAAGTGCATGGAGTGGTTAGTTTTTATCACTATTTTCGCACCAGCCCTCCTGGGAGGAATATTGTCCAAATTTGTCGGGCGGAGTCCTGTCAAGCAATGGGTTCTCGCAATTTGGAAGTTCATGCTAAACAATTATTAGGAATTGATTTCAATCAGACCAGTATTGATCGAGAATTCACCTTATTGCCAGTCTATTGCCTCGGGAATTGCGCCAGTTCACCGACAGTTAGAATAGGAGATACAGTTTATGGCAATGTAGATATTGATAAATTTGACCACCTAATTCATCGACATTCAGCAGTCGCGGTTGAAGTAAAATGAGTGTTTCAGCAGCTAAGGTTTTTGTTCCTCGCGATACTACCGCATGTTCTCTCGGTGCTGATGGTATTGCAAAGAAAGCCAAGCAAATCATTGATTTGGAACAGCTTGAATTAAATTTGGTTCGCAATGGATCTCGAGGGCTATATTGGCTGGAACCAATGCTGGAGATCGAAACTAATCTCGGAAGAATTGCCTTTGGCCCAGTGGATGAAGAATCAGTAGATATAATTCTGCGAAGTCGCTGTTGGGAATTATTGACAGAGGTTGACTCAATCTTGAATATCGAGCTTCCCCACTTTCTGGGGTTAACCGAAGAAATTCCTTACTTAAAAAATCAGCAACGAATTTGCTTTTCAAGAGTTGGAATAATCGAAGCTATTTCTATCGAGGACTATAAGGCCTATGGAGGCTTTGTGGGTTTGGCGGTTGCATTAGAGATGCAGGCCTCTGCCCTTGTTAAATCTGTTGTTGATTCCGGATTAAGAGGAAGGGGAGGGGCGGCTTTTCCAACTGGTATAAAATGGCAGACCGTGCTCGATGCTGAAGCGGACGAAAAGTTTATCGTCTGTAATGCCGACGAAGGAGACTCAGGTACTTTTTCAGATCGTATGCTGATGGAAAGTGACCCCTATTCACTAATCGAAGGAATGATCATAGCTGGCTTAGCAGTTGGTGCGAGACATGGGTATATATACTTGAGAGAGGAGTATCCCTTAGCTTTAAAAATACTTAATGAAGCAATCCAACTAGCCGGTGACGCTGGAGTACTCGGGGAAAATATCCTAGGTAGTGGTAAGGCATTTTTACTCGAAGTACGGCTTGCTGCTGGGGCTTATATCTGCGGTGAAGAGACGTCGCTACTGGAGAGCCTGGAAGGTAAGCGAGGAGAGATACGTCCTAAACCGCCATTACCAGCTATTAAGGGATTATTCGGTAAGCCGACTGTAATTAATAATGTGATTTCATTGGCATCGGTTCCTGGGATTTTGGCAAATGGAGCAGAAGCCTATCAGGCATACGGCATAGGTCGATCTAGGGGAACACTGCCATTTCAATTAGCCGGTAACATAAAGTATGCGGGCCTAGTCGAATTGGCCTTTGGTCCCAGTCTGAATACCCTGCTGCATGATTTTGGTGGCGGGACGCGCACTGGTGAGCCGATGAGAGCGGTGCAGGTGGGTGGCCCGTTAGGTGCTTATTTACCTGAAAATCAATGGCATACTCCATTAGATTATGAAGAATTTATGAAAATTGATGCCATGCTGGGACATGGTGGTATTGTTGCTTTTGACAGTTCGGTCAATATGTCTGAGCAGGCTCGCTTCTCCATGGAATTTTGTAGTATCGAGTCATGTGGAAAATGCACTCCCTGCAGGATTGGCTCTGTACGTGGAGTAGAAGTCATAGATAAAATTCGCTCAGGTATAGAGGTCGAGGAAAATACGGTTTTATTACAGGACCTATGCGCTACGATGGCTGACGGCTCTCTATGTGCCATGGGTGGACTGACGCCCTATCCAGTCCGCAGTGCACTGAAACACTTTCCGGAAGATTTTCACGCCAAAACAGATTCGCTTTAACTTGGTCTAAACCAATGCTTCAAGTATATGACCCAAACAAGCATGTAGATGCGGAACAGTTGATCGACCCAAAGAGGGATTACGGTACCCCGCCTGCTGTGCGTGTTTATAGTGGGCATGGTGGACGAGATGATAAAGATCTCAGCAATGGTACAGAGTTAGTAAGTCTTCGTATTGATGGCAGAAATGTCACTGTTCCAACAGGTACTTCAATCATGCGAGCGGCGGCTCATCTCGATATTAATATCCCCAAACTTTGTGCGACTGATTCCCTAGAAGCCTTTGGTTCTTGTCGATTGTGTTTGGTCGAAATTGCTGGTCGAAAAGGATTTCCTTCTTCCTGCACAACTTTGGTGGAAGAGGGGCTTGAGGTGAAAACTCAGTCGGAGTCAATAGCTAAGCTACGCCGCAATGTGATGGAGCTTTATATATCAGATCATCCACTCGATTGCCTAACATGTCCAGCCAATGGCGATTGCGAACTTCAAGATGTGGCTGGCGAAGTGGGTTTGCGCGAAGTTCGATATGGTTTCGAAGGTGCAAATCACCTGGAAGCGGAAATTGATAGTAGTCATGCCTATTTTTCTTTCGATCCTAGCAAGTGCATCGTTTGTTCTCGATGTGTGCGCGCATGTGAAGAGGTTCAAGGTACTTTTGCCCTGACCATCGATGGTCGTGGTTTCGATTCCAAAGTTGTTGCTGGTCAGGATGAATCCTTTATGGATTCTGAATGTGTGTCATGTGGTGCCTGTGTGCAGGCTTGTCCAACATCCACACTGATGGAAAATTCTATAATTAAGCAGGGTTTGGCTGAGCACAGCGTAGTCACCACTTGTGCATACTGCGGTGTTGGTTGTGCTTTTGAAGCAGAGGTTAAAGGTGATCAAGTAGTGCGAATGGTGCCTCACAAAGCTGGAAAGGCAAATCGCGGGCATTCATGTGTTAAAGGGCGATTCGCCTTCGGCTATGCTACTCATCAGGACAGAATTACTGAACCCATGATTCGTAATAGCATAGATGAACAGTGGTGTCAGGTATCTTGGGATGAGGCACTGACATTTGCGGCCAGTGAAATTCATCGAATTCAGAATAAATATGGTCGTGACAGTGTTGGGGGTATCACTTCTTCCAGATGCACCAATGAAGAAACTTATCTGGTACAGAAACTAGTGCGTGCCGCCTTCGGTAATAATAATGTTGATACTTGTGCGCGAGTTTGTCATTCCCCTACAGGCTATGGATTGAAAACCACTTTGGGGGAGTCGGCCGGCACACAGACATTCGATTCTGTAAACAAAGCTGATGTGATAATGATAATCGGTGCCAATCCTACAGATGCCCATCCTGTTTTTGCCTCACGAATGAAGCGCCGGTTACGTCAAGGAGCACAGTTAATCGTCGCCGACCCTCGACGGATAGATTTGGTGAAGAGCCCTCACGTATCTAGCGAATATCATTTAGATTTATTGCCCGGCACTAATGTTGCGTTGATAAACGCCATAGCTCATGTCGTGATTCGTGAAGGGCTGGAAGATAGAAATTTTATTTCAAGTCGTTGTGAAACTCCGGCGTTCGAAAAATGGCTGGCATTTATCAGTGCAGATAGAAATTCGCCGGAGGCTATGGCAGAAATTACAGGCATCCCCAGCAAGCGTATTATCGCTGCATCTCGCTTATATGCTAAAGCAGACAACGCTGCGATTTATTATGGACTTGGTGTAACCGAACATAGCCAAGGCTCGACAATGGTTATGGGCATCGCGAATCTTGCCATGTTAACTGGCAATCTGGGCCGTGAAGGTGTTGGTGTAAATCCATTGCGTGGTCAGAATAATGTGCAGGGTTCATGTGATATGGGTTCATTTCCTCATGAGCTTCCCGGTTATCGACATGTTTCTATCGATAGCGCGAGAGAGCCTTTTGAAAAATGTTGGGGGGTTAAAATTTTGAATGAACCTGGCCTGCGTATTCCCAATATGTTCGATGGAGCAGTATCAGGGACCTTTAAGGGGCTCTATTGTCAGGGAGAAGATATTGCCCAATCGGACCCCAATACGCTCCATGTAGAATCAGCTCTGAAGAATCTCGAATGTTTAATTGTTCAGGATATTTTTCTTAATGAAACTGCAAAATATGCCCACGTGTTTCTGCCGGGTGCATCGTTTCTTGAAAAAGACGGCACTTTTACTAACGCTGAGCGCAGAATATCTCCAGTAAGGAAAGTTATGGCCCCTTTAAGTGGAAAAGCCGATTGGGAAGCTACCATGGCTCTGTCACAGGCTTTAGGCTATGAGATGCAATATTCACATCCCTCAGAAATAATGGATGAAATCGCCCAATTAACTCCTACTTTTAAGGGTGTGAGCTATAAACGGCTAGATGAGGAAGGTTCTTTACAATGGCCCTGCAATGACGAGGCACCAAACGGTACTCCGATAATGCATATTGATGAATTTGTTCGCGGTCAGGGTTATTTTGCGGTTACTGAATATGTCGCAACTGATGAAAAAGTGAATAAACGCTTTCCTCTATTGTTAACTACCGGACGAGTGCTTACGCAATATAATGTTGGAGCACAAACCCGCCGTACTGATAATTTATATTGGCACGAAGAAGACGTATTAGAGATTCACCCCCATGATGCAGAAGATAGGGGAATCTCTCAGGGTGATTTGGTAAAAATCAGTAGTCGCGCTGGAGAGACTACCTTGACAGCAAATATTACTGATAGAGTTCAGGATAGTGTTGTCTATACAACGTTTCATCACCCAGAAACGGGGGCTAATGTTATTACTACTGATAATTCAGATTGGGCAACTAACTGCCCTGAGTACAAAGTTACCGCCGTGCAGGTGAGCAAAGTAGTCAAAGCTTCTGCATGGCAATCTGAGCACGAAGAGTTTACCAAGCAGCAATTAGCAATGCTTGACGCGGCAAAATCCTGAAAAATGTCTATTAAAAATTCTAGATTAACAAAACTTACTTCAGAGCCGGAAGATTCGTCTGCTATTTTCGATGTCAGTGTCTGGGCGGAAGATATTGTTTCAAAAAAGAAAGATTCGATCGCAACGGAAGTCCCTATAGCTCTGGTCTACAACGATGTATCACACGCTGTAATGATGGCAAGCCCGCAAGACTTAGAGGCTTTTGCTCTGGGTTTTAGTCTCACTGAAGAAATAATTTCCTCTCCCACTGAGGTCTACGATCTACAACTAAGATTGATTGAAGCAAGCAATGATTCAGTAGCAGGAATTGAGGTCGCCATTACAATTTCCGGCGAGAAATTTTCACTGTTAAAGGAACGCAGGAGAAACCTAGTGGGGAGAACAGGATGCGGTATTTGTGGAGCCGAATCATTACAGCAACTTCGTAGACCTTTGGAATCAATGACTAAGGAGCTATCCAATGAGTTGCGTGTCACTCATAGTGCTATAAATTCTGCTGTAATGGCCTTGCAGCAGCATCAAACTTTGCAGTCTCTTACCGGAGCAGTGCATGGTGCTGCTTGGTGCAACCAGCAAGGCAAAATTGTTGAACTTTGTGAAGATGTGGGTCGACATAACGCTGTAGACAAATTGGTGGGTAAATTAGCGACCAGTGCTATTAATATAAAAGAGGGGTTTTTGCTGGTTTCCAGCAGAGCCAGTTATGAAATAGTTCAAAAAGCCGCTGTTGCTAAAATAAGTATTGTTGTTGCGGTGTCAGCTCCTACTTCATTAGCCATAGAAATCGCTGAAGAAGCTGGAGTGAGCCTTGTAGGTTTTGCCCGGGATAATCGCCATGTGAGTTATAGCAATCTCCAGAGGCTAGGTTGAGCGCTTCTATGAATACTGAGCTGCAACACCTCATTAAGATGATTAATCAAATCGCTGACAATGTCGCGATGGGAGAAAGTGTTGAGCAAGCAGCAGCAAAAGTAGCGGATCACTTGCGCCGGTTTTGGGCTCCCTCTATGAGGCAGCAGATCTTTGATTATGTCGATACAGGTGGTGCAAAATTGAAGGCCGTAAGCCGAGCGGCAATAATCGAGCTGCGCTCTGGTTAATCTTCGAGTCCAAGTACTTCCATACGTTCGCTGTCAGCAACGGTAACGATAATACCGTTAAGTGTGGTGAAAGACCTAGTCTGCAACTGATATTTGTAAACTTCGTAGCTAACCGGTTTAGCTTGGTTCTCTCGATGCAGATTAACTGTCAAAATTGTATGGTCATCTTGCCATTTGAAATAATAAAGTGTGCCACCCAGGCCTATCATTAGTGCTAGAAACATATAGGCTGCGAAGCGAAGATCCGAAGAAAGGGTGTCGTCAGCTTTTTCTTGTTTAATTCGTTTTGCAGTAGCTTGGCCAGAATCTCTCAGCTTTTTTGATTGCTTGCCCTTAGGGTCTCCTGTAGGCAAATCGCGCTCATTTTTTTTCCGAATAAATATCACTGCAGCGACTATTACTAGAATTGTTGTTATCAGTTTTCCCAGCATTGAACTATATATTCTCTCTTGATTTTCTTTGGAAGTTTATTTTGTTATCAGGAAATAGATAATAGCAGTGGCTAAACCCTAGTTACTATAGTTGTAACGGAATCAAGACGACTGCGCAGTGGTGCAACAACTTTGGATCTTCTGCGTCGAGATAGCATCTCGTAGCTCACACCAATTGCAATCGCCCGCCTAATATTTGCTTCCTCTCTTTGATAGCTTGCAATAGAGAGCAGAACTTGAGCTAGACCCAAGCAAGCATAGCCCCGTATAATTCACTCATGAATAAACTCAAAGCCATCTTGCAACTAGCCCTAGCCACAATTCTAGCAATCACTGCTGCAGCTACACTAGTTAATCTCATATTGATTACCATGCGTCCTGAAACTATATCCGTAGTTAATGCCATTATTGGGCAGGGTGTAATAATTATCGGTTTATTGGTTATGTCGAGCATATTGTTTAGAAATGGTAAACAGCAATTTAAAGTTATCGCCGAGCAAGAACCCGATCTAAGTTAATAGTTATATACCGAGCATTTGCGCGCAGCTGCAGGCCTTGGTAGCTCTCCAGTTGCTGAATTATCGAAAACTGTAAACTTATTAGCAAAGATAAAATTCGCTTTAGGCAAGTTAACTAAGTTCTACTCAAGCCATTGAAATAGCTTAATTTAGTGTAGGAATTCTGCACAGCTTCTAGAGAAAAGAGTATACTCTCGCTCTTCCACGATTTTGCAGCACAGCCCAATGATTATTATTGAAGATACAAATAGCTTCTCTCAGCTTCAGCAAAGCTGCGTGGCAACTATTGGCAAGTTTGACGGTGTCCATTTAGGTCATCAATTGATTCTGGATCAATTGAAGCAAAAAGCGGAGCAATTCAATCTCGTTTCTCTAGTTATATTGATTGAGCCTCACCCCGAAGAGTTTTTTGCCGAGGATTTTGAGCGCTGCCCAGCAAGATTGACAATTGTAGAAGAGAAGGTTGAGCTGCTGGAAAGCTTTGGTATCGACTTTGTCTTGAAGTTGAATTTTGACAAGGCGTTATGCGAGCTTAGTGCTGAACGATATGTTCAAGAAATTTTAGTTGATGGTCTGGGCATTGCCAGTGTAATCGTTGGTAGCGATTTTCGCTTTGGTCACAAGCGATCAGGCGATTTCAGCCTTTTAGAAAGTATGGGTGAAGAGTTAGACTTTGAAGTGATAGAAACAGCAGCCTACGAGAGGAATGGTACACAGATCAGCAGCACCTTTATTCGTGAACAATTAGCAGGGGCGGATTTTGGTTTAGTTGAGCAGCTTCTGGGGCGGCCATATTCAATCAAAGGCGAAGTTGTAAAAGGCCTGCAAATAGGGACCGGTTTGGGCTTTCCTACTTGTAATATAAACCCTCAACGACGCAGGATTCCCCTTCATGGGGTCTATGCCTGCCAGGTAAAGTTGGGCGATCGCATTAGACAAGCGGCGGTGAATATTGGTTATCGCCCCACTATTTCTGATGATGGGGATGCTTTGCTGGAAGCCCATATATTAGATTTTGACGAAGACTTATACGGTAAGACTATCGAGGTAATTTTTCGACATAAAATCAGAGACGAAGAAAAATTCGAGGGTCTTGATGAATTGAAGCAACAAATCGTTTTAGACATTGAATTAACTAGAGAGATGTTAGGTAATATTTCTGATTAAATTCTCTCAATAAATCTAGATACACTTTATTAGGCATGGGTTCATTCTAATTAATTAAAAAAATAGATTAAGGCAATCAAATTAGCTTTGGTTGAGCAGAAGTAAAATGAGCGACTACAAAGAAACACTGAATCTTCCTCACACCGACTTCCCGATGAAGGCAAGCCTGGCGCAGCGCGAACCGTCAATGCTAAAAAATTGGGAAAGGATGGATATTTATAAGAAGATCAGTGAAAAGAATGCTGGAAAACCAAAGTTTATTCTTCATGACGGGCCTCCTTATGCCAATGGTGATTTGCATCTTGGTCACGCGATCAACAAAACACTAAAAGACATCGTTGTTAAATCACGACAGCTGAGTGGCTTTGACGCTCCTTTTATTCCTGGCTGGGATTGTCACGGACTGCCAATCGAGCACAATGTAGAAAAGAAAAAAGGTAGGGCGGGGCAAAAAATATCCCATGGCGAGTTTCGTCAAGCTTGCCGCGACTATGCGACTAAACAAGTAGAAATCCAAAAACAAGGGTTTATTCGCTTAGGTGTATTTGGTGATTGGGATAACCCCTACCTGACAATGAATTTTGATACCGAGGCCAATATTGTCCGCGCTCTAGGCAAAATAGTGGCTAATGGACACTTAGTAAAAGGCTATAAGCCAGTTTACTGGAGTGTTGTTGGTGCCTCAGCGTTAGCCGAGGCCGAAGTTGAATATCAAGATAAGAATAGTTTTGCTATCGATGTGAGTTTTGCCGTGACTGATAGAAACAGCTTCTTGGCGGCATTCGGAAATTCACCAGAGCTTGCAGATGATGAAAAAGTTTCAGTCTTAATCTGGACAACTACGCCCTGGACATTGCCTTCTAATCAAGCAGTATGTTTGCATGCTGAATTACAGTATTCCCTAGTGCGCTGTGTGATCAATGATCGGTCATCTATTGTGGTCCTTGCTAGTGACATGGTTGCGGATGTTATGTCTCGCTATGCTTGCGAAAAATTTGAACTGTTAGCCTCAGTGAGCGGCAGTGAATTGGAAAGCCAGCGATTGCAACACCCCTTTGCTGACCGGCAGGTGCCAATAATTCTCGGCGAACACGTAACCACTGAAGCGGGTACTGGAGCGGTTCATACCGCCCCAGATCATGGAGTTGATGATTTTAATGTTGGCAAAAATTATGGACTAGGAACGCTAAATTTAGTTGACGAAAATGGTGTGTTTACCTCTGCAGCTGGAGAGTTTGCTGGAGCCCACGTTTACAAAGTTGATAAGCAAGTGCTGCAGCGCCTGCGAGCTAATAATGCATTGGTAGCGGAGACAACGATTAACCATAGCTACGCCCATTGCTGGCGCACTAAGACTCCATTAATTTATAGAGCCACACCGCAATGGTTTATTAGCATGTCCGCTCAAGACTTATTAGGGACTGCACTTGGTGTAGTTTCGGATATCAAGTGGATTCCTGAGTGGGGTCAGGCCCGTATAGAGCTAATGTTAAAAGGTAGCCCAGATTGGTGCGTTTCTCGCCAGCGAACCTGGGGAGTGCCTATTACTTTATTTGTTAATAAGGAAACCCAAAAGCTACATCCTGATACAGCGAAATTATTTGAGCAAGTGGCTCTGAAAATTGAAAAATCCGGAATCGATGCCTGGTTTGATCTCGAAGCAGAAGAGTTGCTCGGCGATGAAGCTCGCCTTTATGAAAAAGTAACTGACACCTTGGATGTATGGTTCGATTCTGGGGTCTCGCATTACTCAGTAATCGATAAGAGGAAAGAACTTCAATATCCCGCGGATCTATATCTTGAAGGCTCGGACCAACACCGTGGTTGGTTTCAGTCATCGCTAAAAACTGCAATCGCGATGAATGGTACTGCACCATATAAAGAAGTGCTAACTCATGGTTTTTTTGTCGATTCTGAAGGTAAGAAGATGTCGAAGTCCGTCGGGAATACCGTAGCGCCGGAGCAAATTTTCAAGCAGTATGGTGCCGATATTTTACGATTGTGGGTGGCTGCTACTGATTATCGCGGTGAGATGACCGTCTCCGACGAAATTTTCAAACGGGTAGCAGATTCTTACCGACGTATTAGAAATACTGCAAGATTTATGCTATCCAACTTGAATGGGTTTAATCCAGTTAGTGATGTAGTGCCTTCCGCAGAAATGATGGCAATGGATCGTTGGATCGTGCGCCAATGTCAGTTGTTACAGGAAGATGTTATCGCTCATTATCACGAGTATAACTTTCTTAATATCTACCAGAAGATTCACAATTTTTGTGTTATTGAATTGGGTGGGTTCTATTTGGATGTTATCAAGGATAGGCAGTACACCACGAAAGCTGACGGCATCGCACGGCGCTCGACTCAAACAGCGATGTATGAAATTTTAACGATTCTAACCCGTCTTATTGCGCCAATCTTAAGTTTTACTGCAGATGAAATTTGGGCAAACATTCCCGGTGACAAAGAAGATTCAGTATTCTTGAGCAATTTTGCAGACACTCAATCAACTCTCGAAGAAGCTGTAAATTTTCCCGATGCGTTTTGGCAGAAAGTGTTGGCTGTTAAAACTGCAGTGAATAAAGAGCTGGAGGTCAAACGGGCTGAGAAAGTCATTGGCTCTGGTTTAAGTGCTGAAGTTGATTTGTATTGTGATGATGATCTTGCTGCCTCCTTAAATTCTTTAGGTGACGAACTTCGTTTTGTATTAATCGTTTCGAGGGCTACAGTCCATTTGCTTGAAAATGCACCCGTCGACGCAGTCACGACAGAAGTAAATGGTTTAAGCCTCACTTTGTCGCCTTCAAGTTTCGAAAAATGCGAACGGTGTTGGCATCACCGTGAAGATATTGGCGAAAATACTGATCATCCGAAAATCTGCTATCGTTGCGTTAAAAATATCGAAGGTGAAGGCGAACAACGCCAATTCGCCTAAGGAATTTCTCGTTTAGAAAAACCAATCATGCGAGGAAGAGGTTTAGTTCATCTGGAAAGTAGAGATAGTAGCAAGAGAGAATCAGAGCAGTGCCTCGCAACCCAACAAATTCGATTAATCAATCAATTATTGAGCCTGGCACTCAAGTTTTTCTGCATTTTTCCCTTGCATTGAATTCTGGTGAGTTGGTCGATAGCAATTTTGAAGGCCAGCCAGTAAACTTTCGTCTGGGCGACGGCAGCATGCTGCCAGGCTTTGAAGAGAGTTTACTTGGTCTCAAAGCAGGCGCTGAAATCGAGATTCTACTGTCTCCTGAGCAGGCCTTTGGTGTTGTGAATCCAGGAAACTATCATCGATTTCCCATTGCCAAATTTCAGATTTTACTGGAAGATGATTTAATTCCGACTGAAGTTGGTAGTGTGGTTTCTTTTAAGGATATGGGTGGGTTTGATCTGCCTGGAGTAGTTACTGAGATCAATGATAAAACCATTTCGGTGGATTTTAATCATCCACTCGCTGGGAAAGAAATAGTATTTCGAGCTTCGATAATTGCCGTAGTAGCTGCTGATGTTCAGTCCCTAGAGGTCAAGCTCTAAATCCGCTTTTGGTTTAAAAGAGAACGCTTAGATTCATCGGTAGGGAGCATCGATCTACAGATTTAATATGAATGTTAAATTATCAAAAGATGAAAGCTTTGCAATTCGCTTGGCAAACCCTAGAGGTTTTTGTGCAGGTGTAGATCGGGCTATTGATATTGTAGATCGCGCCTTGGATATTTTCGGTGCTCCTATTTATGTACGTCATGAAGTTGTGCACAATAAATTTGTTGTCGATAATCTTCGTCGACGCGGTGCCTTATTTGTTGATGAACTCTCAGATATTCCTCAAGTAGATCAAACTGGCAGATCCTCTATCGTTGTATTCAGTGCTCACGGAGTTTCTCAGTCAGTAAAAAAAGAAGCTAGTGCTAAAGGGTTTAGAGTTTTTGATGCAACCTGTCCCCTGGTAACAAAGGTTCATCTGGAGGTTATTAAATTCAGCCAGTCTGGTCGAGAATGTGTGCTCATTGGGCATCAATTTCACCCGGAAGTAGAAGGTACGATGGGGCAGTATGACGAAGCTACAGGTGGCAAGATGTATTTGGTGGAATCAGTAGAAGATGCTCAATTACTGGAAGTAGAAAACCCAGATCGACTCTCTTATGTAACCCAAACTACTCTCTCTATGGATGATACTTCTCTAGTGATTGATGCTTTGCGAGAAAAATTTCCAGCTATTGAAGGCCCGCGGAAAAAAGACATTTGCTATGCTACACAGAATCGACAAGATGCAGTTAAGCAACTCGCACTAGAGTGTGATTTGTTGTTGGTGGTAGGCTCACCAAATAGCTCAAATTCAAACCGATTGAAGGAATTGGCGGAACGCTTAGGCTGTGATTCCTATTTAATTGATAGCGTGGAAGATATTGATACTAAGTGGTTTGATGACAAAAAATATTTTGGGGTAACAGCTGGGGCATCAGCGCCAGAAAATTTAGTTCAGCAAGTGGTAGAGCGGCTGCGTTCAATTTGCCATCAAGAACCTGAAGAATTGGTCGGTGTTGAAGAGAATATCGTATTTAGTCTCCCGAAAGAATTAAGGCTCTAAATCACCGTTCTTTGCGGCTCTAGCCTGCTAGCCTGCTGTTTTCTCTTCTCTTCTCTTCTCTTCTCTAATTTACAGACTTGCTAGTTGTTCGAGCTTTTGTTGATAGGCTGCAAGCGTTATAGACATTTGTTTTTCTTTTTCTTTCTCCTTGGTGACAACGGCTTCTGGGGCATTGTCGATAAATTTAGTATTATTTAATTTCCCAAACACTGCTTTCAAACGGTCTTGGAGTCTGCCAATTTCCTTTTCTAAACGTACGCGTTCAGCAGCAACATCAATTAAACCCTCTAATGGAACTAGTATTTCTAAGTTACCATGTAGCTGCGTAGCCGCAGCAGGCGCGTCTTTATTTTCATCAATCCATTGAATACTTTTAAGTTTTGCCAGTTTTTCAAGGTAAGGTCTGAAGGCATTAAGTCGAGTCTGATCAATTTCGGACCCTTTGCGTAAAAAACAGTTAATCGACTTGGCTGGAGACACATCCATTTCCCCGCGAATATTGCGAATGGCTATGATAACGCCTTTAATCCATTCAATGCTTGCTTCGGCATCGGTATCTAAATTGGATATTTCGAATTCAGGGTAAGGTTGTAGCATGATACTGGGTCCGTCAATTTGCAACATAGGCGCTATTCGCTGCCAAATTTCTTCTGTTATGAATGGCATAAACGGGTGCAGAAGCCGTAGGCTTTTTTCGAGGGTGCTCAATAGAACACGACGGGTTGTTGCAGCTCTTTCAGGGTTATTTCCATCATCCCAGAGAATCGGTTTGGATAGTTCCAGATACCAATCACAGTATTCATTCCAGATGAACTCTTGTAATGTTTGCGATGCTATATCGAAGCGGTAGTCGGCCATCGCCGTTTCAATCTCTTTTGCGGCATGCTCAAAACGACTAATAATCCATTTATCAGCAATCGAGAGTTGTGTCTTATCCAGTAATGTTGCTGCGACATCCTTACTCTCGGTATTCATCATGGCGTAACGAGCAGCGTTCCAGATTTTGTTGCAAAAATTTCGAAAACCTTCAGTTCTGCCAATATCAAATTTAATATCTCTGCCAGTGGAAGCTAGGGAGTAAAAAGTAAAACGTAGAGCATCGGTTCCATAGCCGGTAATTCCATTAGGAAATGATTCACGCGTATGCTTTTCAACCTTTTGTTTTAGTTGTGGCTGCATCATGTCCGCCGTGCGCTTTTTAACTAAGTCTTCTAGCTGAATACCATCAATTAGATCGATAGGGTCAAGAATATTGCCTTTGGACTTGGACATCTTCTGGCCATGCTCATCTCTAACCAGACCGGTGATATAAACTTTCTTGAAGGGAATTTCATTGGTGAACTTTAGAGTCATCATGATCATTCTGGCAACCCAGAAAAATATGATATCGAAGCCCGTTACCAAAACATTGGTTGGATGAAAGCGTTCAAAATATTCGCGATTTCCCGGCCACCCGAGCGTAGAAAAAGTCCATAACGCAGAGGAAAACCAAGTGTCGAGAACGTCTTCGTCCTGCCTTATTGCTAGATCCGGGTCTAGACTATACTTGACGCGAACTTCTTCTTCACTTGCACCAACGTAGATATTTCCAGCCTCGTCATACCAAGCTGGAATTCGGTGGCCCCACCAAAGCTGTCTTGAAATACACCAATCTTGAATGTTGCGCATCCAAGCGAAATAAGTGTTTTCCCAGTTTTTTGGCACAAATTCAATATCGCCGTCTTCAACGGCCTTGATTGCAGGGTTAGCTAGAGACTGAATTGCTACATACCATTGATGAGTGAGATAGGGTTCGATTACGACACCACTGCGGTCGCCTCGAGGAACTTTCAACTTATGCGGTTCGACTTTATCTAACAAACCCAGCGCTTCGATATCAGCTAATATTTTTTTGCGCGCATCAAATCGATCCATACCAACATAATTTGGTGGTGCGTTGTCGTTTA